>JAFGAQ010000383.1 GCA_016933595.1 Opitutales bacterium
CGGGAGGGGAAGGAATTGGAGTTGACAGTTCAGGTGCGGAATCGAATCATGGCCCCTTCCCCGGCTCGACGGAAGCATTTCCGGAGAGGCTGGAGCGTGTCCTATTCCACTCCATCCTCCAACGGTTCGCATCCGTCTTTCCAGACAGATGTCTGGATATGGGGTTGCATACACTGAGTTAAATCAAACAAACCCATGAAAGAGATTCGCATCGGTCTAATCGGAGCAGGAACCGTCGGTGGCGGCGTCGTAAAAATACTCGCCAACCGGACGGAATCGATTCGCCGCGATCTTGGGCTACCCATCAGGCTTGCCCGGATCGCCGACAAAGCAACCGAGCGTTTCACGACTCTGCCGGTTGGGGATGCAATCTGCACTGGAGATGCAAACGATATCCTCAATGATCCCGATATCGATATCGTGATCGAACTCGTGGGCGGCACCACTTTTGCCAAGAAGCTCGTCCTCGACGCGCTTTCCAAAGGGAAACATGTGATCACTGCGAACAAGGCGCTGATCGCCGAGTTTGGATCCGAGCTCTTCGCATGCGCGGATGCCCACGGGGTGTCCTTGCATTTCGAAGCCGCAGTCGGTGGCGGAATGCCGGTGATCAAGACCATCCGCGAGGCGCTTGTTGGAAACAACCTGTTTTCGGTCAAGACCATCATCAACGGAACTTGCAACTACATCCTCAGCAAGATGTCGGCGCAGGGATTGCCCTTTGATACCGTTTTGGCGGAAGCGCAAAAAAACGGATATGCCGAGGCCAATCCGGCACTCGACATTGGAGGGGGCGATTCCGGACACAAGGTCGCGATCATGGCTTCGCTGGTCAGTGGCGGCTATGTCCCGTTCAGCTCGGTTGCGATCGAAGGGATCACTTCGATCAGTCAGGATGACATCGCCTACGCACGGGAGCTGGGCTATACGATCAAGCTTCTTGGCGTCATCAAAAAACCGGATGATGACGGTGCGATCGATGTGCGGGTCCATCCGGCGATGCTGCCCAAGAACCACATCCTGGCTTCGGTATCCGATGTTTTCAACGCCGTTCTCCTCGAAGGAGATGCGGTCGGACAGATTCTGCTCTATGGCAAAGGTGCGGGAGACATGCCAACCGGATCGGCTGTGATGAGCGACATTGTGGACGTGGCGAGAAATATCGCAGCGGAGACCCCAATCCGGATATCGACCGCACACTACAACGCCGACCGCAAAGTGCCGGTGCACGCAATGGACGACCTGGTATCCCGCTACTACCTGCGCTTCACGGTGCAGGATTCGCCCGGTGTGCTTGCGTCGATCACCAGCCACTTGAGCTCGCAGAGTATTTCGATTGCCTCGGTCATCCAGAAGGAGGAACATCCCGAAACCGGAGTTCCGGTGATACTGCTCACCCATAGGGCGATCGAGAAAAACCTGCGCACCGCTTTGGCAGCGATCGAAGCCATGCCCTCGGTGATGGCGCCGACTCAGGTTATCCGGATTGAGTCCTGATCCCCTGTCAAGGCGTCGCATGGATGTCTCCCAACACAACACCGAGATCCACCTGAATCAGCAACACTGGGACAACAAACCAGTCCTCAGGCGGGCCTATCGGGACATCCATGCGCTGATCCGCGAACAACTCCATGACGGAGATGGGATCACGCTGGAGCTGGGATCGGGCATCGCGTCGATTCGACAGACCATCCCAGACTGTATCTGCACCGATATCTTTCCCAATCCATGGATTGACCAGATCGAAAACACCTACGCGCTGACATTCGGAGATGAGACAATCCGGAACATCATCCTCATGGATGTGTTCCACCATCTGCGCTTTCCCGGCGCGGCACTCAAGGAATGGCACCGGGTTCTCAAACCGGGTGGACGCGTGATCATGGTGGAACCGGATATGGGGATGCTGGGACGATTCGTCTACGGATGTTTCCACCATGAACCACTGTCGATGGGACAACCCATCACATGGGCACCACCGGCGGACTGGAACCCTGCAGACATCGACTACTACGCTGCCCAAGGGAACGCGCACCGGATATTCGTGAAAAACGCTATCACGGATTGGAAAGCCGAATGGAACCTGGAGCGGCTGGTCCGGATGTGCACACTCGCCTATGTTGCGAGTGGCGGATTCTCGAAGCCGCAATTGTATCCCACCTGCTTCTACCCGCTGGTCAAGGCACTGGACCGCATACTGGGTGGGTTGCCTCCGGTTTTCTCGACCCGACTCATGGTGGTTCTCAGCAAACGCGCATAGCGATCGGACACAATCCCGGATCCACGCGATCCGCCACCGGCGCGATCAGTTCTCGTACATCGACTCGATCAGATGCGCATGTTTGGCGGCAACCACATGCCGCCTCAGCTTGTAGGTGGTGGTGAGCTCATCTCCGATCTCAAACGGCTTGTCCACCCAACGCCAACAGCGGATCAGCTCGTGCGTTTTGAATCCATTCTCGCGACTGATGAGCGACTGGAGCAGCCGGTCCACCATCGCAGCCGCTGCATCGGATGCCATCACGTCCGGAACCCCCTGAACCGGTAGACCGGCATCCCGGAAACCTTCCCAGGCTGGAACCAACAGCAACCCGACATGCCGCTGATCCTGCCCCACCAACATGCAGTTCTGCACCAACGGAGACTGACCCAGCATGTTTTCGATCGGAACCGGTTCCAGGTTCTCACCGCTCCTCAACACAATCGTATCCTTGGACCGACCGACAATCTTGAGGCAATCGTTGTGGGTGAAAACCCCGAGATCACCGGTCTCCAACCACCCGTCACGCAGCACCCGATCGGTTTCCTCCGGATTGAGGTAGTAGCCCTGCATCACCTGAGGACCCTTCACATGAACCACTCCACGCTTTCCCCTGCCCTCATACGGATACTTATTATTTGGATAAAGGATCTCGCGGCTTTCCAAATCCACAATCCGCAGCTCCGTCTCCGGATACATCGGACCCACCGTTCCAATGACCAGATGATCGAGAAGGCGCACCGATAGAATCGGACTCGACTCCGTCATCCCATAGCCTTCGAGCACCCGCACTCCGATGGTATTGAAAAAGCGGTCGATGTGAAGCGGAAGCGCGCCGCCACCGGAAACGGTGAAGCGAAACCGACCGCCAATCGAAGCGCGTATGCGGGAAAACACGAGACGATCCATGATCAGCCAAGGCAGCCAGAACAACCCCATGCCGATCAATCCGGCCAACCAGACGGCGCCCCGCTCCACCGCACCCGAATACCTCAGACGCAAACGCTTGCCTGCATAGAACACACGGGAGCCACGGAACATATAGGCAAACGCATAGGCGAGCCTGAACATCAGGCGCTTGTACCAGGGTGATTTCCGAACCCCGTTCAGGATACGGGAATAGAGGCTTTCCCACAAACGCGGGGCGGACACCATCACATCCGGGCGAAACTCCTTAAGGTCCTCGCCCAGCGTCTTGACTGAAGCATAGGCCATGTGGGTGCCCCTCGCAAAAATGATCATCTCAAAAGCCCGTTCATAGCTGTGCCAAACCGGCAAAATCGAAAGAACCCGGTATCCCTGATCAATGGGGATCGGCAGATTCGCCACCTGAGACATCATGTTGCCGTGGCTGATGACCACGCCCTTGGGCCGTCCGGTCGTACCGGAAGTATAAATGATCGTCAGCGGATCCGAAGCACCGGTGTGCTTCACCCGAACCTCCACGCGGCTGCCACCTCCGTTTCCCTGCACCTTTCCAAGCGCCTCCAGTTCCCGCAGGCCAATCACCCGTGCGGCTTCGATCCATCCGGAGTCCCGATCCCATCCGGTCATATCGTCCATGACAATGATCCGCTCCAGTTCTTTGGCGCCCTCGAGGAGGCGGGAGACCCGCTCGAGGTGCCGCATGCTCTCAACCACCAGAAAACGGGCCCCGCTGTGTTCGAAGATGAACCGGACTTCCTCATCGGTGGCATCATTCCCCCTGGGCACATCAACGCCTCCAGCCATGGTGACCGCAAGGTTGCACAAGAGCCATTCCATGCGATTATCCGCGAGGATCATCACACGGTCGCCCCGCTGTAAGCCCAGCTCGATCCACCCCTCGGCCAAACCCACCACCTGATCGCGCAACTCGCGGTAGCTCAGGGTGATCCGCCCGGATTCTGTCTTCAAATGGCTCGAAAGTGCGGGGGCATCTCCATAACAAGCAGCCGCCCATCCAACCATCGCGGACACGTGGGGGGCCTGCCATGGCATACCGGTTTCAGGGGCATCCATTTCCTGTTTCGCACTCATTCTATCGGCTCTGCAAGCGTTCCGGTGTAGCTTTATCCATAAGGGCAAACCAAGGTGACCTATAAAAACAGTTGATTCTATCCAATGCGAGAACTAATAACAGCGGCATCTTATGATCATTCAACCTAAGGTAAGGGGATTTGTCTGCATCACGGCCCATCCAAAAGGCTGCGAGCAACATGTTCTTGAAGAAATCGATTTTGTAAAGAATCAGAAACCGATTGCGGGCGGTCCCGGTCGGGTGCTGGTTATCGGAGGTTCGACCGGATACGGCCTGTCGTCGAGGATTGTGCCCACCTTTTCATGGGGCGCTAAAACCATCGGGGTCTTCTTCGAGCGGCCGCCCGCCACGGAACGTCCTGCAACCGCAGGCTGGTACAACTCAGTCGCATTCAAAAACGCTGCCGAAAAGCACGGATACTATGCGCGCAACGTCAACGGAGATGCCTTTTCCGACGAGATCAAGACCAAAGTCGGGGATCTCATCGAAAATGACTGGGGGCAAGTTGACCTCATCGTTTACAGCCTCGCATCCCCCCGTCGCAAACACCCGAAGACCGGCGTTGTCTATGCATCGGAAATCAAGCCGATTGGCAACGTTTTCAAGGGTAAGTCGATCGATACGGACCGGGACATGGTGATCGATGCATCGATCGAACCTGCGACGCCCGAGGAGATCGCCGGCACGGTCAAGGTAATGGGTGGCGAGGATTGGGAGATGTGGATCGAATACCTGCACAAACGCGGACTCCTCGCGAAAGGAATCCGGACAGTCGCCTACTCCTACGAAGGTCCGAACGTGACCTGGCCGGTTTACAAAAACGGAACGATCGGCAAGGCAAAAGAAGACCTCGAGCGCGCCGGACGGGCCATCACGGAACACACCCGCGACATTGATGGCCGGGCATTTGTATCGTTTAACAAGGCCGTGGTCAGTCAAGCCAGCGCCGCGATCCCGGTGGTGCCGCTCTACAACTCGATCCTGCTGAAGGTCATGCAGGAACACGGCGTCCACGAGGACATCATCCAGCAGATTTTCCGGCTGTTCGCAGACCATCTTGCCGGCGCGAAGAGAGCGGAGCAATCGGATGCCCTGCGCATCCGGATCGACGACCTCGAACTCCGGCCCGATGTCCAGAAAGCCGTGGCTGAAATCTGGCCCCGGATCACGACGGAGAACCTGCGGGATTTGTCCGGTTTCGATGCCTACAAGCGCGAGTTCCTGAGATTGTTCGGATTCGAGTATGATGGCGTCGCCTACGATGCGGATGTTGACTTGTATGTGGATGATCCTGATATGATTTCCTGATCATCGGCCAAAATCAGGGCTTCGCAACCGGAGCCCTGTATCATCCCCATCCACCCTTTCCTGTCAGTTGAAGTCGCTCGTATCCATCATCCGTGTCATCCGATCGCTGACTTCCCACTGGAAAGGGGCGCATTGGAAAATGATGGATCCTGTCGCGCCGGGCTGTATGATCCTTCTGTCCGCAATTGGAGTGGCGTTTATCTACTCCTCGCAGGACTACACAGGCGGGCAACTCTGGGTCAAACAATTGATCTGGTTGGGAATCAGTCTTGGGGCCTACATCCTATTCTCCATCCTGCATTACAAAATACTGCTTGAAAACGCATTGTGGATCTATATTGCCAGTATAGTCCTTCTGTTGGCAGTCAAATCACCGTTGGGAACCGAAATCTACGGTGCCCGCAGATGGATCGATCTCAAGTTCACAACCCTACAGCCATCCGAGTTGGCGAAAATGGCAACGCTGATCATGGTGGCCCGAACACTGTCCCGATTCACTTATCAATCTTTCATCGATTCTGTTACTGCTCTTGGTCTGGTAATGGCCATCACCGCATTACCAACCCTCATCATCTTTCTGCAGCCTGATCTGGGCTCAGCTTTGATGCTTCCGTTTATGACTTTCGCACTTTTGTACAGCACGGGCTTCTCCAGGAAGTTCTTTCAAGTGACAGCTCTGCTGGCGCTTGCCGCTGCTGCCATCGTAGGGGTCGACCTCTACCGCTACGATGCGTTTCTTAACAGGAACAACCTCTCTGCTCTCGAAAACCGGGGGCAGTATGAGGCGCATTCCTGGATCCCCCTAAAGGATTACCAGAGGAACCGTCTCATGGCATTCGTCGCTCCTGAACGCATCGACCCTCAAGGTCTGGGCGTGAGCTGGAACGTCCGTCAGTCGCTCATTTCGGTGGGAACAGGCGGATGGGCCGGAAAGGGGTGGAATGACGGGACCCAGGCCAAACTGGGCTACCTGCCTCAAGCCGTTGCACACAACGACTTTATTTTTTCGGTCATTGCCGAAGAAGGAGGCTGGATTGGCAGCATGCTGGTCATCGGGCTATTTGCCGTACTGGTCTTCAATGGCATTCGCGTATCTATGATCGCGAGGGACCGTTTTGGACAAATGCTGGCACTCGGGGTCTCACTGACCCTGTTTGCCCACATTTTCATTAACATTGGCATGACATTGGGAATCGCCCCGGTGACCGGTCTGCCACTTCCATTCTTAAGTTATGGAGGAACCTTTCTGCTCAGCTGTTTCATGCTGCAAGCTTTTCAACAGAGTGTATATCGCCATCGGGAGAGGCTCGTATGACAGATCCCATGGTGCATCATCCACTCCGGCAGGAGAAACTGACAGGCGGGTCCCCTCCCACAATCCACGGGAAAACACAACATGGACAGCCAGAAAACACCCAACGTAATTCAGATCGAAAAGATCTCCGAAACACTGAAAGAACCGCCTGCCGATAATCAGGATCAGAGCTTTGTCATTCAGGAGATCCAACAAGCAGCGGAAGAACGCGCCAAGAAACGCCCGGTCATTCAGAAGATTCTGAACCGCATCAACGGCAAGCCCAGCGACTTCACCGAAATCGTCATCAACTCGGAACCACTCGAAAAACGGGTGGCGATGCTGCACAACGGAATCCTTGAAAAATTCGAAGTCGAACGGACCGGCGATCAACGCATGGTCGGCACCATCTTCCGCGGGAAAATCCAGAACCTCGAACCCGGCCTGAAGGCTGCCTTCGTCGACATCGGGGAAGCAAAAAACGCCTTTCTGCACTACTGGGACATTCTTCCCGCCGCACAGGATTCGTCGGTCGAAATCGTCCGCGACAACGAGTCCGAACAGATGCGCAAGCAGAAGGAAAAAATCACCATCAAGGACATTCCATCCAAGTATCCGATCGGCACCGACATCATCGTCCAGATCACCAAGGCATCCATCGGAACCAAAGGACCACGGACCACTACCAACATTGCAATCCCCGGACGCTTCCTGGTGCTCATGCCTTTTTCCGGACAATGCGGCAT
The DNA here is from genome assembly GCA_016933595.1 of Opitutales bacterium. Lineage (GTDB taxonomy): Bacteria > Verrucomicrobiota > Verrucomicrobiia > Opitutales > JAFGAQ01 > JAFGAQ01. The sequence goes on from JAFGAQ010000383.1 coordinate 7,629, forward strand.
CTCCCGCAAGATCATGGACAAGGGCGAACGGACGCGCCTCAAGAAAATTCTCCGCGAGCTCACCATCCCCGAAGGCATGGGAGTGATCATGCGCACCGCCGGAGAAGGCAAAAAATCCCGCTATTTTGTGCGGGACCTCCACATCCTTCTGCGTATTTGGGAAGCGATCCAGAAGAAGATCGAGGAGAGCAAGGAACCCTGCATGCTTTATCAGGAACCCGACCTGATCGAGCGGACCGTCCGCGACTTTCTGACCGAGGACATCGACCGTGTTCTGGTGGATGATGAAGCAACCTACAACACCATGCTTGAAGTGGTGTCGGCAATTTCCCCCCGTTCGAAATCAAAGTTTGTTCATTTCAAAGAAAACATCCCCATCTTCGAGCGCTTCAACATCGAGAAACAGATTGCCCAGACCTTCATGACGCGGGTATCGCTCCCTTCTGGTGGCGAAATCGTAATTGAAGAAACCGAAGCACTGGTTGCAATCGACGTGAACACGGGGAGCCACAAAGGTACCAACCGCGACGGCACCGGCTTCATCGTGCAAGCCAATCTGGAAGCCGCATCGGAGATCTCACGTCAGATTCAGCTGCGCAACATCGGTGGCCTGATCATCATCGACTTCATCGACATGAAACAGCGCAAGGACCGCAATGCGGTCTACATGCGCATGAAGCATGAGATGCGCCATGACAAGGCGAAGACGCACGTGCTGCCGATTTCGCAATTGGGTATTCTGCAAATGAGCCGCCAGCGGCACAAGGAAAGCAATTCCAGCGGGATCTACACCAATTGCCCATACTGCAACGGCAAAGGAATCGTGAAGAGCGAACGCACCATGAGTGTGGAAATCCAGCGGCGTCTGCACAGCGTGATCCGCAACCTGCGTCCATCCGCTGCCGGAGCACAACCCCGGCACCTGATCGTGCTCCTGCACTCGGCCGTCTTGCAGCGTCTCAGGGATGAAGACGAAAACATTCTGAGCGAGATTGAGCAAAAGCACGGAATCAAACTCACCTTCCGGGCGGATCCAGCTTATCACATTGAAAACTTCTGCATACTCGACGGCACGACCGGCGAGGAACTCAGGTGATGCGGGTTCTGATCGCATTTGACAAGTTCAAGGGCTCCATGTCGGCCCGGGAGGCTTGTCTCACCGCTGAAGAAGCCCTTCAGGAACGGCACCCCGACTGGGAGTGCCGTTCCACTCCCCTCACCGATGGGGGGGAGGGATTTGCCGAAATCATCACGGATGCCTTGGATGGAGCGCTCGTGTCCGACACATCCACCTACCCGGACAGGCGCCGAGGCACGGCATTGCGCGGCCGGATTGAATCCGCGAAAGTGCCGCAGCGTCTTCGGGAAATCCTCCAACTTCCACCGGAAGGAGACCTTGCCATAGTGGAAATGGCACAGACCGCAGGCTACGGACTGGTGGCGGATCCGGATAAACGGAACCCGTGGAAACTCACCACATTTGGAGTGGGAGAACAGCTCAGGAGCGCCTCAGAACCGGGTGTATCCGCCATCCTCATGGGAATCGGGGGCAGTGCGACCAATGATCTGGGATGTGGCGCACTGGAAGCATTGGGGCTCAGGGCATACGACCCAAACGGCAACCCTGTCCGGACAACGACACCGGAGCACTGGAATGGTGTGGTCCGCTTTGATCCATGTCCGGTGCTGGCACGACCCGCCTTGCGGATCGCCTGCGACGTATCAAACCCGCTTCACGGCCCCGATGGAGCTGCCGCCGTGTTCGGCCCACAAAAAGGGCTCAAAGACGACGGTATCCCACGCATGCGCAAAGAAATGGAGCGCATCGGCGCCCTTCTCGTCCGAGCCTTTGCAGGACCCGGAACCCTCGCACAACAACCCGGAATGGGCGCGGCGGGCGGAATCGCGTTCGGGCTTTCTCTGGCATGGCCCAACACCCTTTTGGTTCCGGGATTTGATTGCGTTTCCAATGCGCTTGGAATCGACAAACACCTGGATTGGGCGGACATGGTGATCACAGGAGAAGGCCGGTTTGATGCCACGTCCCTCTCCGGTAAAGGGCCGGGATCGATGGTTCTTTATGCCCGACACAGGCGAATCCAGACCTGGGTAATGGCCGGCCAAATCGAAGCGGCCCTCATGCAAAACGCGGAAACCAGTGAGGGCGTGCGGTATATTCCGGTTTCAGATCCCGACATTCCCTTGAACGAATCCTTGCGTATGGGAATCGAATCGCTCCGAAAGGCTATCCACCGGACCTTCCCTTGAGGTCGGCATCGCCTCATCAGCCGACCCAAGCACCGTAACCCCAAATCCTCATTAAACCTGATTCATGATCCGATCATTCCTGAAAATTCTCACCTTTCTCTGTTTGGTGCAGTCGGTTTCTCCAGCTGATGCTGCGAGCCTCTATCTTGGAATCGATGTGCTCGAGGCCCGTGGTTTCGATGTGCTGGAAGGAAAACGGATCGGGCTTCTCACCCATCCTGCAGGTGTCAACTCGAAGGGAATCTGGACACGGGATATTCTGGCCAGAGCCGAAAACGTCAATCTGGTCAAACTGTTCGGCCCCGAGCACGGACTATACGGGACCGAAAAAGCCAACGATCCGATCAAAGACAAGAAGGATCCGGCCACCGGGCTTCCCGTTTACTCCCTCTACGGGCAATACCGCACGCCAACGCCCGCCATGCTGCAAGGCCTCGATGCCATGGTGATCGACCTTCAAGACATTGGCACGCGTTCCTACACCTACATCAGCAGCATGCGCCTGACCATGCAGGCCTGTTTCGAAAACGGCGTCGAAGTGATCATTCTGGACCGGCCGAATCCGCTGGGTGGCCTCAAAGTCGATGGCCCGATCCTCGATCCGGAACTGCGCAGCTACGTTGGCGCCTTTCCCGTTCCGTATCTTCACGGGCTCACGATAGGAGAGCTCGCCATGATGGCCAAAGATCAGGTCGGGTGGCTCGAAATCCCGAGGGATAACCGGGTCAAGGGCAAGCTCACTATTGTTCCTATGCGCGGATGGAAACGCTCGATGACGTGGGGAGAAACCCGCCTACGCTGGATTCCGACCAGCCCGCTGATCTCCAGTCCGGCTGCGGTGCTGGGATACGCCATGACCGGCCTGGGCACCGAGCTCAACGGCTTCCAACACGGCTATGGAACACCCCACCCGTTCCGGCTATTGAGGCACAAAGGAATCTACGCCGATGATCTCATGCGGCACCTGGCCACCATTCCACACATGGGGCTTCGCTTCGAGAAACGCACGGTCTCCAATCAGCAAGGAAAACCCTATGAGGGTGTCTACACCCATCTCGACGATTGGAACGCCATCATGCCGGTGGAATTCAGTTTCCACATGATGATCCTGGCCTGCCGCATAGAAGGGGGCAATCCCTACGCGGACGCCTCCGAGAACGCGATCGGTTTGTTCAAGAAGCATATGGGTGATCCTGCGTGGTGGAAGGAAATCAGCACGCGCGGAGCCGATGCGCGGCTGGACCGTTTTCTCCGGCATTGGCGTAAGGAAAATCAGGCATTTGTGCAAAAATCCCGCAAATACTGGCTCTACCCTCCCTGAATCGGCGTCCACATTTGACAAGCCGGTTCCACAGGATTCTTATCGTCACCCATGAAGCCCGGACAGCGCAATGCCCGAATCCTCATTGTGGACGACGACACCATGACCCTCAAGATCACGGAGTTGTCGCTCGCGGAACGGGGCTATCAGGTGACGGCCTTCGAAAACCCCGTCGAGTGTATCGCGCAAGCGGAACAAGCAAAGCTTGGCACCTTCCACTGCCTCATCACCGACTACAGCATGCCCGGAATGAACGGGGTCACGCTGATGCATCGGATGAAAGCGATTGATCCGACGCTATCCATGATCCTGACGACTGCTGAAAACGAGAGGGCAATTATCCGGGACACCCTCCGGGAGGGAGCAGTTGACTTCCTCGATAAACCGGTCGACGTGGATCGCTTCTTCCAATCGGTGGAAGACGCCGTTGCGAAGACTGTGCTCCGAAGGAAACGCGCGGCGACGGAGTCCAGCCTCAGGGCAGCCAATTCAACGGGGTTGCTCAAGAACATCGACTGTCCGGAATGGGTAGACCGGCTGTCAGTGGTCTATGCACCAAAACATCAGCTCGGTGGAGATTTCGTGGATGTCTTCAAAACCGCAGACGAATCAAAAGTCTGCCTGTTCGGAGACATATCGGGTCATGACATTCAGTCGGCGCTCTTTTCCAGTCATTTTCTCGGGACGATACAAGGTCGTAGAACCTGCCAAAGCCCCTTTGACATCCAAGCGGCCTTCCACCACACCAACTCCATGCTTTGCGCCAAACGGGAACGCTCCTGTTCGGCCGGGAACCTGGGAGGCACGACTTCGCTGTGTGTTTGCTCGATCCGGGAAGCTCCCGATACCGGCAACCTCCACTTCCTCAATGCGGGAATACCCGCTCTTTACCTGATCGACACCCAGCGGAAAATCGAGATCCTCCCCCCCGGATACAGTCCGCTCGGATGGTTCAGCGACCTCTCGTTCGAAGAGACGGTACGCCCCCATGATGCGTGCGCAAGGGTGATCGGTTTCACGGACGGGATCCTTGAACTGGCGATGCGCCGCCAGATCGATGTGCTCGCGCTGGTGAGCACACTGATCCAAACCCGCGAGGCACACACCCACCCCATCCTTTCCGCGCAGGAGGACGATGTGTTGATCATCGACTTATCTCCCAATCCTGAAACGCCCTCTCCAGCGATACCGATCGTGCACGGTGTGTATCCCGGCGATCAGGCCAGAAACATCGATGCCTTCGAACAGGTTTGGAAAAACAGTCTTTCATTCGTTCTCGGTCGCGAGCAGAAGACCGTCATCCAACGCTTCACCCTCGCCTGTCGCGAAGGCATGCTGAATGCCATCAACCACGGTTGTGGCCGCCAACGCAAGCATCAGGCATCCATTAGCATATGGTTGGATGAAGCCCATAACAGCATTGAAGCGGTCATCGTGGACCCGGGTTCCGGGCATAGCTTCGACTACGCGGCGCGCGACTCGGATCTGCTCGATCCCAAGCCCGGCAATCTCGGGCTGGTCATGATGTCCAAACTCGTGGACGAAATGCAATTGGAACAATCCGGAGCCCAGCTTGTCTTGAGGTCAAAGCTGGAATAGGATCCCCTTTATCCGTCCAGTGCGGAGCCCCCGACTCCCCCGTCATCCCAACCCCAAACCTCCATTCCCATGAGCCAGATATTTCTGCCAACCATCAATCCAGCAACCGGAGAATCCATCCAATCGTATGTTGAGACCAGCATCAGCGATGCTTGCGACATCGCGTTGCAGGTGGATGCGGCCCAGAAAGAGTGGGCAAAGACCCCGCTTTCTTCCCGGATCATTTCTATTATGAAACTGCATGAGGTCCTGCTGGCCGACATGGATACGCATGCTCACACCATAACGCTGGAAACCGGGAAGCCCATCGCCCAGTCCAAACAGGAAATCGAGAAGTGCGCCTCCCTCTGCACCTATTACAAAAGGGCAGCACCGGATGTTCTCGCGCCCACCGAGGTGGCCACCGATTACCAGCGCAGCTACTACCGGCCTGAACCCATGGGGGTGGTCCTCGCGATCATGCCGTGGAATTTCCCATATTGGCAAGTATTCCGGGCCGCGGTACCCATCCTTTTGGCCGGCAACGGTCTCATTCTCAAGCACGCATCCAACGTCAGCGGGTGCTCACTTGCAATAGAATCCGCATTCCGGAAAGCCGGATTCCCGGACAACATTTTCAGGAGTGTCATCCTGAGGGGTTCTGCGGTCTCGGTGTTGATCGCGCATCCGGCGGTGTGCGGAATCACGCTCACCGGAAGCCGGGAAGCCGGAGAGAAAACGGCTGCTCTTGCCGGCTCCCAGATTAAAAAGACAGTCGTTGAACTGGGTGGAAGTGACCCGTTCATTGTTCTGCCCGACGCCAACCTCGAACTGGCGGCGGAGCGCTGCGCGACGGGACGCCTCCTCAACGCTGGACAGAGCTGCATCGCGGCAAAACGGATCTTTGTCCATGAGTCGGTACACGAACGGTTTGTTTCGCTTCTCAAAGCGAACATGCAGGCATTCGTACCCGGAGACCCGATGGATCCGTCAACCCGTATGGGTCCCATGATTTCGGAAGACGCACGGAACGAGCTACACAGCCAGATCACCCGCAGTGTCGCGATGGGCGCCCATTGTGAGATGGGAGGCTACCTGCACGATGGTCCGGGATTCCTTTACCCGCCGACCCTGTTGACGAAGGTTTCTCCGGGAATGCCGGTCTTCGATGAAGAAACCTTTGGTCCGGTGGCATGTGTCTGCAGCTTTGCTTCGGATGATGAAGTCGTGAAGCTTGCCAACACTACCGAGCTCGGATTGGCTTGTGCTGTCTTCGGCGAAGACCGGGATCATGCGATTGCCATTGCCGAATCCTTGTCATCGGGCACTTGTGCCATCAACGATTTCGTCAAATCCGACCCGCGTCTCCCATTCGGAGGAACACGAAAAAGCGGATATGGAAGGGAACTCGGGCCGCAAGGTTTGCTTGAATTCACGAATATACGGTCCTACAACATCGCATGACTTGGGAGATCGCATTTGCCATCGCAATACTGGCCTTCGCACTGGTTAGTTTTATTCTGGAGAAGATCCCGACCGATCTTACCGCACTGATTGCACTCGCTGCGGTGATCCTGGCTTCCACGCTCTTTCCGGACTCCAGGCTCCCGATGTTCGATGATATCGTCAAGGTGTTTTCCAATCAGGCGCCATTGACCATCGCGGCGATGTTCATCATCAGTGCGGCGCTCAACAAATGCGGTGTCATCGAGCAGCTCTCCTTTTTCATCAACCGTTTCCGCAAACTCGGATACGCACCTGTGGTGTTTATTCTGGTGTTCTCGGTGGGTTTTGTTTCAGCCTTCATCAACAACACCCCGGTCGTTGTGGTGCTCCTTCCGGTCATGCTCAGCCTTGCGAAATCAATGAGTATCCGGGCTTCCAAGCTGCTGATACCGCTGTCCTACGCATCCATTTTTGGAGGCACCTGCACACTTTTGGGAACCAGCACCAACATCCTGGCAAGTGGTCTCGTCGTGGATCATGGGCTCCCGGCCCTGAGCATGTTCGAAATATCCTCCATCGGGATTCCGCTCATGGTCTGTGGCGCCTTTTATCTGGCCATATTCGGACGCCGCCTGCTTCCCGACCGCGAAACACTCACTTCCATTCTCAGTGACCAGGAGCGCCTCGAATTCATCACAGAGGTCTATGTGAAGGACAACTCCCCACTGATCGGAAACACACTCCACGATTCCAAATGGCTGCGCACCCACGGAATGCGAATACTCGAAATCATCCGCTATGGGGTCGCGCTCGGGCCCAACATCCAGGAGATCCCCCTTCAAGCAGGTGACCGTCTGGTGCTATCCGGGCGTCCATCCGCGATTGCCAAGGCGCAGAGCCTCTCGGGAGTCGCCATCGGAACCGAAGCGGACTCCGGACTTGAAACCATTTCCGCCCACGAGGGAGCGATCGTGGAAGCGATTCTCGCGCCCAACTCAAGCCTCATTGGCCGCTCGATCCAACAGGTCAACTTCCGCCAGCGCTACCGCATGGTCGTGATGGCCATTCACCGGCATGGACGCAACGTCAGGGACCGGATCAACACCATCCCGCTCGAACTCGGCGACACGCTCCTCCTCATGGGAACGGATCAAGCCATCGAAAACCTGCACTCAGGTGAAGACATGATCCTGCTGGACCGCCCCCCCGTTCCCGGGAATCGCATGAGGCGCAAAACGCCCATCGTGTTGTCCATTCTGTCCGGCATCATTCTGGCCGCATCCTTTGACATCATGCCGATCGCTGCCGCCACCATCATCGGAGTGGCCCTGATCTTCCTGACCGGTTGCCTCCAGCCGAAGGAGGGATATTCTTCGGTTGAATGGGGACTGCTTCTGCTCATCTATGGGATGCTGGGAGTAGGGATGCTGCTGGACGTTACCGGAACCAC
>JAFGAQ010000384.1 GCA_016933595.1 Opitutales bacterium
CAGAAAAACGCGTCGAGCTGGCGTGTGCTGCCATGCGAACCGGTTGGTGGTTTCACACGAGCACGCAATATGGGGATGCGCTGAACATTCTGGGGCAGGCCTTCCGGAGGGATCCGGAGCACATCCCACCTGTGATTTACAAGATCGGGGGGGATTCGATCGCCGAACTGGAGCAGTCCATCGAGGATAACCTTCGTCCCGTTGGTCTGGATCATATGGATTGCGGGCAACTCTGCCTGGGCGGAAATCTGGCGCGTGAGTGTGCGCAAGGTGGTGCGTGCATCAAGGCTCTTGAGAAGATCCGGGAGAGCGGACGGGTAAGGGCCTTTCTGCTCGAGGTGTTCCCGTGGACATCGGAACAGCCTTACCGTGCGCTGAAGGCCGGCCACACAAAAGGATTGGTGGATGCCATCATTTTCTACCTCAACCCCCTGCAGCGTTTCGCCGATAACCGCCTTTGGGATCTGATTCTTGACACTGGCACGCCTGTCGTGGCGCTCCGAACGGTATCGGGTGGGCCGGTTCACCGATTGCGGGACGAGCCCGGATTCGCCTGGAAGGACTACCTGCGGCAGCGCGCGGTTGAGGTCGCTCCTGTGTTTGAGGCGTCCGGCATCAAGAGTTGGACTGAGTTTTGCGCCCGGTTTGCATTCAGTGTGCCCGGTGTGTTGGCGACGGTGGGGTCAACCGGAAGGAAAGAGAATCTATCTGAATACGAGACCGTTTTCGGGCAACCGCTCGAGACTCTTCCGAAGGGCATCATGGATGTCCTGTTTGCGTTGCAGCGCCGCTGGTCCGAAGAGGTGGACGTGCATGCAGAGCCGTGGACCATGTAGATGGCGTTGGTGCGGTCGTGATCCAATATTCCGGCACGGTGACCGGACTTCCTCCCGACCTGCTTTGAAGCTGTGCTTCGATTTCCATCGGGAATGCCTGAGGCGTTAATTACCATCCTGAATCGGGGTAGGAGCGCTCAGCTTTTTGGTATACTTGTCAATGCCGTCTGAATGGCGGATTGGGTGGCGTCGATCAGAAGGGTGGGCAGGCTTACCCTTGCAATTCCGAGATCGATGCAGTCCTGCACTGAGAAAAGGTGCGCGTTGTAGCCGAGTCCTGCTGCAATGCTGAGCGGCCCCCGAATTTCCTTCGCCAAGGTTCGGACCTCCTCGAGGGTCGCCACGTAGGCCACGAATACCAGATCGGCACCGGCTTCGAGAAAATGGTTTGCCCGGTTGATGGCAATACTCAGGGCTTTTGTTCGATCCGGATCGCTGCGGAGTGCATCGGTCCGGGCGTTGATGATCCATTCGGGGTCTTCCATCCTGGCTTTAAGTGCGACGGCTCTACGTATTTTGGATACTGCTACGGATTCGGGAAGGATCGATTCGTTTGACTGAGGATAGCGAAGGTTCTGGTCCTCAATGTTGATTCCGGCGATACCAATTTCATGAAACCTCCCGAGCGTTTCCTCAAAGGTGGAGTCGTCTCCGTAGCCATCCTCGCCGTCTGCCATTACAGGAAGGGTGACGGCCTGAACGATCTCGTGGGTCGCTGCGAGGTTGGAGTTCAGGCTGAGATCCCGTTCGTTTGGAAGGCATTTGGATCGGGCGATGCTATGTCCGGAGCACTGAACGGCCTGAAATCCGCTTTCCTGGATCATGCGGGCAGATAGTCCGTCGAATGCGTCGGGCACAACCAACGTGTTTGGATCAAGAAGGAGTTTTTTGAGGATTTGAGAGGGTCTCATGGGTCAGATGGCTTTCAAAGTGGGCCTGGATGGGTTCGGGGAGGGCACACGCCTCAACCGAATAATCAACAGCACGATGCGCTGCAGTCGCAAGAAGGCGATTTGCCAGACAGCATTCCGTTGATGATAGCTGCCGCGCAGCCGACCCCGCTTACAACCGACAGCGCTCCTGGGGCACAGTTCAGCGCGCAGGCACCGCATTCCATGCAGGATGCGCGGTCAACTATCACGGAGCGGCCCTTGACCATGGAAAAAACCTCGTGAGGGCACACTTCCACGCAGCGGCGGCATCCGGTGCATAATCCGGAGTCGAGGGTGAGCGAGGATCCGTTGTGATGGAATCTGAATTTCATGGACCAGGTGGTGTGGGGATGGATCGGGTCAAAGCAGGATCGTCAGGATGACAGGTAAAAGAACTCCCGCAAATATCCCGGACAGGATCCACGGGAGGCTGAGGCGCACCTCGATTTCTGTTCCCTTTTGGGAGGTGAAGGTTGAGCACCCGGTGAAGTTCATCGCCAGGTACGCGCAGATCGATGTTGCGATAAGCGCGGAAGGCCATGCCGAGCTCATTGGAGTATGGGTGAGCCATGCGACTACTCCTGCCCAAGTAATTCCAAGAATCGCACCGCGACTGGAAAATGCCCGGCTTGGCAGGAAGGGGAGGAGCGCCGCGAAGAGGAAAGTCCCGATGATAAGGCTTCCGGGAATGACGATAAGCGGGTAAGCAATCGGGGCTCCGTTTTGGACAAACCCGATGAGCAGAGCAATCAGGATTGCAGGGATCACGAGCCGGAGAGCATGGATCATCTCCACCGGGAAAACCGCAAGGCGTTCCATGAGGGTGAAGTGGACTGTCCTCATTTCGCCCGTTTTCTGCATGCCATTCGCAAGATACAGTGGAATGTCGCGGGCGTAAACCGGGCCAAATTTGATGCGGAATCCAGTCTCTTTCTCGACCGTTTGGGCCGCGACTCCCGGGGCGCCCAACTGCGGAAGAATGAGGGTGCGATGGGTGACCAGTCGGGCGAGTCCGGTGGATCTGATCCGGTTGACCAGCTCGTTTGAACCAAACGTTCCTTTTCCGGCCGCACACCAAACGTTGATCCCTTTGGTATCCAGAACGAGTATCCACAAGTGGAGTCCGGAAAGATGGCTGCGGAGCTTATCAAAGGTCAGTTTGTAGTTTGCCGTGACAAGAACAGGCGAGGTCCCGTCGGGAGCGCCAAAGGAATAGAGTCCGGGTGTGATCCTGTGATTGTGGCGTTTGTATGCCCAACGCACGCTGAGGTTTCTTATCCGCTCGCGGAAGGAGACGAGCTCGTTTGCAAGCATTGGGGAGTCGATGGTGTTGAGCGGCTCCCATCCGGGGATGACGCCAAAGTCGAATCCGGAATGAGGAAAAGGATCCTGCTTCAGCCGAGGGGCTGGGCATGTGGCTGGGGAAATGGGCGTCTTTTGGCACGGGCAGTAGAAGTGGTTCATGGCGGTGTCGCGCTTAGGCATGGATAGGGATTCCTTGTTCAGCGCTTGCAACATGGCTCGCCAG
>JAFGAQ010000385.1 GCA_016933595.1 Opitutales bacterium
CATGCAGCTCCAAGGGAGGCGGCCCCAGTGCGTGGATACGGATCCATTTTGGTGATGGATGACGATGCCATGATCCAGCAGACGATTGGGGATATGCTCGATTACCTGGGTTTTCAGGCACATTTCGCGGATGATGGGCACGAGGCATTGCGGGTTTACCGAAAGGCGAAAGAGAGCGGGAACCCGTTCCGCATGGTGATGATGGATCTGACGGTGCCTGGTGGAATGGGCGGACTTGAGGCGATCCGGAAGCTCAAGGAATACGACAAGGATGTGGTTGCGGTGGTTTCGAGTGGGCATCCGAATGATCCGGTTATGCTGCAGTATGAACGGTTCGGGTTCAAGGGAGCGATCCGAAAGCCTTACACTTTGCGGGACCTGGAGGAAGTGGTTCGTCAAACCCTTGATTGATAGGGACAAGCGAGATGACTTTGTGCCCGATTGAATCCGAGGAATCCACTTGCGCATCCAATACCGATTGGAAAGGGGCTCACCGGGACGCGAACATTTCCGGCAACCTTTTCCGTATGGAAGGAGCGATCCTTGGACAGGATGCGGTGATCCGGCCGCGATGGACGGAGGAGGGCGAGTTCATCGGTGAGGAGAGATGGAACTATGGCGAACTGCAGGCCCTTGCGCGCAAATGCTGTGCCTGGCTGCACGTTCGGGGAATACGCCCGGGACAGAAGGTATTGTTGTTGGTTCGGCCCGGAATGGATCTGATTCTGTTGGTGTTTGCGCTGATGCGGCTTGGTGCGGTTCCCATCGTGATTGATCCTGGAATGGGGCTAGGAAAATTCCGGCGGGCGGTGGAGCATGCGCGGCCGGATGTGATGATCGGGATTGGCGTGGCGCATTGGATTGGCGGGATCTTCCGTTCGTCGTTTCGGAGTGTGGGTTTACGGCTGCGGGTCGGGCATCGGTTTTTCCGGGAGGTCGAATCATTGGATCCGCTGGCCGCATGGAATTCCGGCATGCGATATCCGGTGGTGGGTGAAGATGATCTTGCGGCGATTCTGTTCACCTCCGGTTCAACCGGTGCGCCAAAGGGAGTCTGCTATCAGCACGGGATGTTTCTGGGGCAGGTCCGCATGCTGCAGGCGCGTTTTGGGATTGAGGCCGGTGAGGTGGATATTCCTTTTCTGCCGGTGTTTTCGCTTTTCAATCCGACCATGGGCTTGACCACCGTGTTGCCGGACATCAATCCGAGTCGACCAGCCACCCTGAATCCCGCCAAAGCGGTGGCGGCAATCCGCCGATACGGTGTGACCAATGCCTTCGGTTCGCCGGTCATCTGGCGGATCATCGGCCGGTATTGCCGGGAGAAAGGGATCACGCTGGAGTCGATCCGCCGGATTCTGGTTGCCGGAGCGGCCGCACCGGTTCCGCTTTATCGGGAATACCGTGCCTTGATCCCGGGCGGGGTGATGGCCTCGCCCTATGGGGCCACCGAGTGCCTCCCGGTAAGTGCGGTGTGCGATCGGGATGTGCTGGGTGGAACGGAGCATTTGAGTGCGTTCGGAAATGGGATTTGTGTGGGCTTGCCATTGGATGAAGTGGAGGTCCGGATTATTGAACCCCGTTTGAAGGAAGTTCTGATCCCCGGGCAGAACCTCAGGTTTTTGCCGCAGGGTTCGATTGGCGAGATTCTGGTGAGTGGTCCCACAATGACTCGGGCCTACTACCGTTCGCCGGAGTCAACCGCGCTTTCCAAGGTGGAACATGAGGGCCGCTTGTGGCATCGGATGGGCGATCTCGGGTATTTGGATGCACGTGGCTGGTTGTGGTTTTGTGGCCGGATGGTCGAAGCGGTTCGAACGGATGCCGGGTTTCTCTACACGGAATGCGTCGAAGCTCTCTTTCAGGATGTGCCGGGGTTGAAGCGTTGCGCGTTGATAGCTTGGAACGCATTGCCAGCCTTGGTGCTTGAACCCGAGCCGGAGTTGAGCCTGTCCCGCAGGAACTTTGCGGATTTTGTGGACCGTGTTGTGGTTTGTGTCCGTGCGCGGCATGGAAACCCTCTTCCGGTTGAACACTTTTTTGTGTGCCGCAGTCTACCTGTGGATGTGCGACACAATGCGAAGATTCATCGTTTGACCCTTGCTGAGCGGTATGCGAAGCGAAAGCCATATGGGGTAAGTCCTGTGCCCGTTTGAAATGAATCGAATCATGAACGCGCTGGTAACAGGAGGAAATGGTTTTCTGGGCAGTGAGATCTGCCGGATGCTGGTATCGCGCGGAGTTGAGGTTACCTCCGTCCAGCGCTCGCATGTTCCGGACGCTGCCCGTCTCCCTGGTGTCAGGTATGTGAGCGGGGATGTCGCCGAGTGGTCGTCGGTCGATGCGGTTATGGAAGGGGTTGACACCGTGTTCCATGTGGCGGCCAAAGCAGGCATGTGGGGGAGATCCGCCGACTACGAAAGGATCAATGTGGAAGGCACGCGCAATGTGGTGCAGGCGTGTCTGAAGCATGGAGTGAAGCATCTTGTTCACACCAGCACACCGAGTGTGGTGTTCAATGGCGAACCCATCCGTGGTTGGGACGAAAGCGCCCCGTATGGAAGCAATTGGTTGTGCGACTACGCCCGCACGAAGTGCGAAGCGGAGAAGATTGTGCTTGATCCGGCGCATCGGGATCAGCTTGCTGTTGTGGCCTTGCGTCCCCATTTGATCTGGGGTGTGGGTGACCCTAACCTGATTCCGCGACTGGTGGCACGCGCGAAGGCCGGCAGAATGATCCGGGTCGGGGATGGCACCAATCGCGTGGACATTACCCATGTCGGTAACGCCGCCTATGCCCATATGTGCGCCTATGATGTGCTGATGCGCGATCCCGGAAATGTGTCCGGTAAGGCATACTTTATTTCGGACGGCAATCCGGTGGTCCTTTGGGATTGGATTCAGGATTTGTTTGCCCGTCTTGCGCTGGAGGGGGTCAAACGCTCCCTCCCGTTGGGTCTGGTCTACCGTATGGCCGGAGCTGCGGAGTGGGTATACCGGACCTTGAATTTGTCCTCCGAGCCTCCCATGACCCGCTGGGTCGCGGTGGAGCTTGCGAAGGATCACTATTTCAATATTTCAGCCGCTCGCAATGAGCTTGGCTATGAACCTGTGGTTGGCATGGAAGAAGGGTTGAGAACCCTGGTCGCTTCCATGCAGCCGAATGCGAACACGACCAACGGAGGGTAGCAGATGCCATGAATCGGGAGATTGTAATTGAAACCTTGCTCGGATCGCTCAGAGCCCGATTGTCATTGGCTGAGAATGCTTCCAGAGACGCTGCCGATTATGCGACCAATGAGGAATCGCGCGCGGAAAGCGAGTGGGATACGCAGGGCATTGAGGCTTCTTACCTCGCGGCCGGACAAGCTGCCCATGCACGTGAATTGATGGATTCAATACAGATGATCCAGGGTATGCTTGCGTCTCCTCCGCTTTCGACCGAACGGGTGGTTTCCGGATCGCTTGTGCAATGCCGTTTTGATCAAGACAAGGAGTGGCTATACTTTGCCCCGACCGCAGGTGGTGAAGTTTTCAAGGTCGATGGGATGGAAATCACGGTTGTAACCCCCCAATCTCCTCTGGGGCACCGATTGTCCGGATTGACCGTTGGTGCATCCTTTGACTTGCCATCCGGTGCGACGGGTAGCGTCCTTCGGATCTTATGATCTTTGGATGGGGCAATTGATGGTTTGTCCTCTCCATTCTGAGGACGACTGAATCAGGGGTGGCCGTGAAGGGGCGGCATCAGTCTGGGTGTTAGGGTGAGGCCTCCTGAGGTTACGCCTTTGCAGGCGAGCAGTTTGTCCCGGATCTGCCGTAGCTTCTTGACCGGACCTTGGACGAGCGTGATGTCCATGATGTAGTTGCCTTCCAGATACACATGCTGGCTGCTAACCACTTCCATGACGTGGTCGCGCTGGATCATGGATAGTTTTTGAAATAGCTCCCATCGCGAGGCATCGAAGATCAGCGTAATGGTGCCCGCCATGATTTTGTCGTCATCTTCCTGATAGTGATCGACCAGACTCTGCTCGATCATTTCAGCGATCGCCTGGGAACGGTTCCGGAGGCGGCGCGTTTCGATCATCTGATCCAGCGCGATCGCCAGCCGGTTCGGCAGCGAAATGCTGATGCGGGTGACATGCTCTTGAGGAAATTTGTGGGTAGTGTTCATACAAGTTCCACAAGGTTTGCATGTAGTATTACAAATTGCAAATAAAGTATTACTCATTTTTGCGCTTCTCCGGGTCTTGGCACATTTCGTGCAAAACCCCTGTCGTCGGGTGATCACGCCCGGTTGAACCAAAACGCAACAAACAAACGGAACACGATCATGAGAATGCGCATTAGAGAACGATTTGCGGCTGCAACTCTTGCAGGCATCGGAATACTCACTACCGGGAGCCTTCAGGCTGGACCCCTGCGGGTTGGCTACAGTGACTGGCCCGGTTGGGTCGCGTGGGAAATCGCGCTTGAGAAGGATTGGTTTGAGGAAGCTGGAGTGGATATTCAGTTCTTCTGGATGGACTATGTCGCATCGATGGACTCCTATGTTGCGGGAAATCTCGACGGGGTGTGCATGACTAACGGCGACGCATTGGTGACCGGTGCGACCGGGAAGCCATCGGTGGCGATCATCATCAATGACTATTCGAATGGAAACGACATGCTGATCGCCCGTCCGGGGATTGCTTCTGTCAAGGATCTGAAAGGTAAAAAGATCGGGCTTGAGGAGGGGTTTGTGAGCCACTTGTTCGCGATCAAGGCATTGGAGATGAACGGCCTGAGTTCGGATGATGTGGAAATCGTCAACACTCCGACCAATGAAACCCCGCAGGTTCTGGCATCGGGAGCGGTAGATGCGATCAGTGCGTGGCAACCGAGTTCGGGACAGGCCTTGAAGACGGTTTCCGGAGCGACCGCGCTTTTCACCTCGAAGGACGTGCCGGGGATCATATACGATCTGTTGTATGTGTCGGCGGAGAGTCTCGAAGAGAACCGGGATGAATGGGCGAAGGTGGTCGAGGTGTGGTATCGGGTGGTTGAGTTCATCAACGATGAAGCGCACTTCGACGAGGCTCTCCAAATTCTGGCAAAGCGGGTTTCGTTGAAGCCGGAGGAGTATGAGCCGTTTTTCGAGGGCACGTATATTCTCTCTCTCCCGGAGGCAATCGAGAGTTGGAA
>JAFGAQ010000386.1 GCA_016933595.1 Opitutales bacterium
ATCATTTCCGCCTCGTTGTCACATTTGCGACTGTTGCAGATAAGGCCACCCAAGCGAACCGGTCCATTCTGAGCGAACTTCAGAATACCCTTCGCAATGTTGTTTGCGGCATACATGGCCATCATCTCACCTGAACAAACGATGTAGATCTCCTGTGCTTTCCCATCCCGGATTGGCATAGCAAAGCCGCCACACACCACATCCCCCAGGACGTCGTAGAACACGTAGTCGAGTCCAACGCTTTCGTCGTACGCCCCGAGCTGCTCAAGCATGTTGATAGAGGTGATGATTCCACGACCTGCACATCCCACTCCGGGTTCCGGACCACCCGACTCCACACATAGCGTTTCGCCATACCCACAATGGCGAATATCCTCCAGCTCGACATCTTCTCCCTCTTCGCGGAGGGTTTCGAGCACACTTTTCTGAGCAAGTCCTCCCAAAAGAAGACGGGTCGAGTCAGCCTTGGGGTCGCAACCAACCACCATCACTTTCTTGCCCATTTCAGCCAGCGCGGCCACCGTGTTTTGGGTCGTGGTGGACTTTCCAATACCACCCTTCCCGTAGATTGCTATCTTTCTCATGATTCTTTGATTTCGAGTTCAGGTTAAGGAGTCGCTCAACGGACCAGCCCATCGGGCCGGATCCGATCAACAACTGGCACTCCCTAATGCTTCCGCCGTGCCAACTCGCCGCGAACAGATGACAGAATCGTTCCAGCCGCATCCCATTCCGTTGACCACCAACAGATTCCAGCGACCCGAATAGTACAGATTTAAATCCTTGAACACGACGTATCCCGGCTTCTGCTCTCCCGCGCGGCTACAGAAATGTAGGAATTGATACCAATCCTACATTTTTGGTGTGGCCGGATGTGAGCCGAAATCATTTGGTGGCATCGGGGTTGCTACACGGCCAGCGTGAACGAACACCTGTGTCATTGTCAGGATCAATGTGCCTTCTACCATTCGGGTAGCGGAGACGCACATCCTCTCGGAGTCGACAAAGCCTGTCGCGTCATTGATGAGCTGAAGCTGCTCTTCGAGATCAGCCAGATGCTCGAACGCAGCCTCGACCTCGGATCGGTCATGCCTCCTGTTCTCGATCGGCTGGCCTCCCGATTCGGGATGACCCGTGGTTCGGTTTCTTTGCAAAACCGCAAAACCAAGGCGATTATCACGCAGTTCACCTACGGAATGAAAGACGATGGTAAATCCGGATGCTTCATTCTCCGCGCCCAGCCCTACATCCGTGACGTGTTTGCAAGCGGAAAGCCACTGGTGCTGCCCGACATCCGTGAGGATCCGTTGTTTGAAGATTGCAAGAAGCTATATGGAAGGGCCGTGGATGGCGCAGCGGTCTCCTTTCTGTGCGCCCCTATTATCATGGGAGACTCCGTTGTTGGCGCGATCAGCATGGAAAAGCTGGCCCCTTCGACAAAGCTGCTCGATTCCGACCTTCGACTCCTTCAACTTATCGGCTCCGTGATCGCGCGCGCGGTGGAGCTCAGGCACCAGGCACAGGAACGTCTTGATCTCCTGCAACAAGAGAATGAGCAACTCCAGGAGCATATCTCCAATCACTTCAAGCCAGGCAACATGGTCGGCAACAGTGGACCAATGCGCATGGTCTACCGGCACATCGAACAGGTCGCACCCAGCAACACCACTATTCTGCTGCGCGGCGAAAGTGGAACCGGAAAAGAGCTCGCCGCCCATGCCATCCATCAGTCCAGCAACCGGCGAAACGCCGCATTCGTCAAATTCAATTGTGCCGCGCTTCCGGAGTCGATCATCGAGAGCGAGTTGTTCGGCCACGAGAAAGGCGCATTTACCGGAGCCCTTTCCATGAGAAAAGGCCGATTCGAGATCGCCCACAGGGGTACCATCTTTCTCGACGAAATCGGCGACATTTCCCCTTCCTCCCAAGTTAAACTGCTCCGCGTCCTTCAGGAGAAAACCATTGAGCGGGTGGGAAGCCACGAACCCATACAGTGCGATGTGCGTGTCATTGCAGCAACCAGTCGCAACCTCGAATCCATGATGGCTGAACAGAAGTTCCGGGAGGACCTCTACTACCGCCTCAATGTCTTTCCGATCTACATTCCGCCCCTTCGCGAGCGGAAAAGCGACATCCTGCAACTCGCCGACTTTTTCGTCGAGAAGTATGCAAAGAACGGCCACAAAACGATCCATCGCATCTCCTCGGCAGCGATCGACATGCTCGTGGCCTACCATTGGCCCGGAAACGTCCGCGAGCTCGAAAACTGCATCGAGCGGGCAGTACTCCTGTGTGATGAGCGCGCAATCCAGGCCCACCACCTTCCGCCCACTCTTCAGATGAAGGATGGATCGGAAACGCCACGGGGACCGCTCAATTCAGCACTTGAAGCGCTTGAACAGGAAATGATCGTGGACACGATCAAACAGGTCGGAGGAAACATCAGTAAAGCCGCCCGGGAACTTGGCCTGACCGAACGGATTCTTGGCCTGCGCATCCGCAAATACGGGATCGATCCAAAACGCTTCAAAAAGAGCGGCGAATAGCACGTGCATTCCACATCCCTTCCTTACATTTCAGGCCGGAGTCCCCACCAAGCCGCCTCTTTTCCAAAACCCTGACGTGTCATCCCTTTCGAAAGCCCTCTTCCGGAGGGGGTGGCTTCAGCCATCCTCTTTTGCCATACCCCGGCAGCCGTTCAATCGCATGGCGGATGAGCGAGGACGCTCATCCCTACCTATGTGCAATCCCGAAGGTAGGGCG
The DNA here is from genome assembly GCA_016933595.1 of Opitutales bacterium. Taxonomy (GTDB): domain Bacteria; phylum Verrucomicrobiota; class Verrucomicrobiia; order Opitutales; family JAFGAQ01; genus JAFGAQ01. Next base: position 2,764 of record JAFGAQ010000386.1, read on the forward strand.
ATTTGACCTCAATGAGCCGTCTCTTCGTGGTTTACCTTCTCATCCCTCTGCGTCTTATAGGCTCTGCGTGAGAACCTCTTCATCTCCAATCCAAAAACGCCGGATCAGAACGCTCACGTGTTCCGCTACGGAAGAGTCGATCCTGTAGATCCCGTCCAAATAAGAGCCCTATTCACCACGAAGGAATCGACGAGCGCGAAGTAATTTCAGCGGCCATCTTCTCCAACCTTCGTGTCCTTCGCGCCCTTTGTGGTTAAGATTCTTCTTCAATTCGAGATTTCGGATGACAGAACGCGGGAGCGTTCCGCTACGGGAAGAATGCATCGAGCCGATCTTCCAATACCTACGTTCCGTGTTTCGGGTTGATTCGGAGACCACAAGCGGTAACAATTCCACATATGAAACGGATGATTTTGGGATCGATGGCGGCATGGGTAATCCTCGCTTCCTCACTGATGGCTGAAGCCCCGAGGCTTTCCCACCTGCTTGGAAACGGCGCCATTTTGCAGAGGGAAGCCGATATTCCGCTCATGGGATACGCCGATCCCGGGTCCGCGGTGACCGTTTCCTTCGCGGGAAGCGAACAAAGGACGACGGCTTCCGATACCGGCGAGTGGTCTGTAGTATTTCCGGTAATGGATGCGGGCGGACCTTACTCCATCAGAGTGGAGTCGGATGGAGGAGAGGCGCTATCGGAAGACGTCTGGGTTGGGGATCTCTGGATCTGCTCCGGCCAGTCGAACATGGAGCTCCCGGTCCAACGGGTGGCCGAGCGTTATGCACAGGAGATCGCGGCATCCGCTGATCCCCGGATACGGGAATACCGGATTGCCTACGCCTACGATTTTGAACGTCCCCAAACGGAATTGCCAGAGGGCGCTTGGCTCACGGCGTCACCCGGCACCATCAAAAGCTTTTCTGCCGTTGGCTGGTTTTTTGCCCGCGAACTGGTTGCCCAGACCGGGGTTCCGATTGGGCTGATCAATGCCAGTGTGGGTGGATCTCCAATCGAATCCTGGATGAGTGAAAGCGCAGCATCACGCTACCGTGACAAGTGGAATGAGGTCATCCGCTACCGCGAACCCCATCTGATATCCAAGATCGAAGCCCGCAACACCCAGATCCAGGAACAATGGCATGGAAACCTCAATTCAACTGACCAGGGACTGACCGGATCGATTCCGTGGTATGACTTTGAATACCAGCCCGACTCCTCATGGAAGCCTTTTACCATACCGGCATACTGGGATGAATATGGGCTCGACATGTTCGGAAGTGTGTGGTTCCGGCGCGACATCGTATTACCTGATGAGGCGCAAGATCAGCCCGCCATGCTGCGACTGGGGACCATTATCGATGCGGACCACGCCTACATCAATGGACAAAAAGTCGGTCAGACCGGATACCAGTATCCCCCGAGGCGCTATTCGGTTCCGGCTGGCGTTCTCAAGGGTGGAAGAAACGTAATTGTGGTGAGAGTGATAGCCGACAGTAACATCGGCGGGTTTGTCAGCGAAAAACCCTACGTTTTGGAAATCGGAAATGAATCCTATCAGCTTTCGGGAGAGTGGATGTTCAAGGTCGGAACCGTCACACCCAAAATTGAGCCGACCGAGTTTGTGCGCTGGAAGCCCATCGGGCTTTTCAACGGGATGATTGCCCCGCTGACCAAGTATCCGGTGAAAGGCGTGCTTTGGTATCAGGGAGAATCCAACACCGGCGAAGCCCAGTTCTATCAGGAACGCCTTACCTCCCTGATTTACGACTGGCGGTCCCAATGGAAAAACGAATCACTTCCCTTTGTTTACGCACAGCTTCCGATCCTCGGAAAACCGGCTTCCGGCCATGAGGAAAGCGGATGGGCGATGCTTCGCGATGCGCAGCGGCGCGCGCTTCGCAACCCCGGAACCGCCATGGCGGTCACACTTGATCTGGGTGAATGGAATGACATCCATCCCGAGAACAAGAAAGATGTCGGCGCGCGTCTGGCCCATGAAGCGCTTCGCCTGGTATATGGCAAACCAGTGGCCTCCGGAATGGGGCCTGTCGTTGCGGGTGCAGAACGGATCGACAACCGTGTGAGAATCGACTTCGAGTCCACCGACTCCGGAGTCACCACCCGGGATGGAGGCAATCCGGAAGGATTCGCACTCGCCGGACGGGATGGAAAATACCACGATGCGAAGGCCGCCTTCGAGGAGGGGGTCCTGTGGGTTTGGAACGAAGACGTCACTCATCCCATCAGTGTTCGCTACGCTTGGGCAGATAACCCGGCCAATGCCAATATTGTGGATGCGAACGGGGTTCCGCTCTCGACTTTCCGGATAAAAGTGGAAGCCACACCAAAACCCGCAGCCACCGCACTCTGATTCCGATCCGGAGCTTCGGAATCCGACATCCGCAGCGGCTCGATGTCGCAAGCATGCCGCATCCGAAACACCTGTACCCATCGCATCCGTTCAGGCCAGCTTAGGCTTCAGGCCTGCCGGTGCTGCCAGCGTTCCCATGCGAACAGGTATTGTTGAGCAAGTCCTGCACCCGAACCAAAATGAATGGATGCAAAGTGGAGGATTTGCGAATCGGTCCACCCCGCCAAAGAGTAGCGATCCGTCATGACCCGGCGAATCCATGTATCCAACGGAAACGCTTCCTGACGGTGGCATCCATAGAGGAGGATGCAATCCGCCACTTTCCCGCCAACCCCCGGAAACTCCATCAATCTGGCGCGGGCAGTGGGATAATCCATCATCGCGATCCGATCCAATAAACCGGTATCCTCAGCCAGGCGTCGTGCGGTTTCCAGCAAATAGGGAGCCCGATAACCAACGCCGCAGAATTTCCAATCCTCCAACGATAGTTTTGACAAAACGTCCCAGCCTGGCGGCCTGTTGAAACCGGGGAACACCGACTCCCCGAAACGCTGCGCCAACCTGCGGTGGGCGGTCTTGATCTGAGGAATCTGTTTGTTGGCGCTGATGATGAACGCGAGCAGTGCGGTCGCTGGATCCTGCCGCAGCACACGCAAGCCCGGCAGCGCACGGATACAGCGTGCGAGATGGGCATCGCTCCTCCATGGGAGGCAATCCAATTCGCTTTGTCGTTCACTTTCCGGAATCATCCATCGGGTAAGGGTGTTTTCTCCTCCTTTGGCATCCCCATCCCCCAAGGCGCGGACCAGCATCATACCGTCCGGATCAAGCATCAGTTGATATGCCTGATCCGATATCCATCCGACCCATCGCTCAACCGGATCGGACAAGACCCGGTTCCAATGAAAAGTTTGCCCGCCATCCAACAGCTCCCGCAACACATCAACGCCCAGCCTGGGCATGTCAGCGGGTATCAGCCAAGGCGACCAGTCCGAACTCTCCAGCCAATCCAGAAAAGACGGAGACCGGAACGGATCATCGCCAGCTTCAAAACTGCCGGTCACTGCCAAACGGTGGGATCGGGCGCCCATCCCTGCAAAATCCGCAGGTAGTGTGCGCGCTCGACGGCTTCCGGATTGGGCTGGAGAACTCCAGCCATGGAACCTCGAATGGCCTCAAGGTTCTCCACACCCTCCTGCTCAACCAATCCGCCGAAATCCGCAATCATCTGCTTCAATCCTTTCGCTCCATGCTTCAGGATGGCGGACACACACTGGACCACCTGTGCGCCACAAAGAAGCGCCTTGAAAGCATCCTGACCGGAGTGAACCCCACCGGACAGGGCCAAATCCATCTTGTAGCGCCCGAACAGAATCGAGACCCAACGCAGGCGCTGCAGAATATCACGCGGCTCGGTCAGGTACAGCCTCGGAATCAGCTTACGCCGCGCAAGGTCGATGTCTGCCTGAAACAGCTGATTGAACAGCACGATTCCATTGGCACCTGCGTATTCGAGCCGCTGCGCGAAATTCGGCAACGAGGTGAACTGCTGGGAAAGCTTGACCGACAGCGGAATGGATACCGAATTTCTCACCACGTCCACAATTTCCACCATCCGCTTTTCGATGTAATGACTGGAGTCATCATTGTCGGTCGGCAGCACATAAAGGTTCAATTCCAGCGCATCCGCGCCCGCCTGTTCGATCTGTCTCGAATACTCAATCCAAATTCCCTCGCTGATTCCGTTGAGCGATGCGATGACGGGAAGATCGGTCGATTCCTTGATCTTCTGAATCTGGCCAAGATACTCCTCGGAGTTAGTCGGAAACTCCTCCGCCTTTGGATACAGCTCCTGATCCTTTGCCAACAGGGTTCCATAGCGATGATCCGTGAACCCTTCTATCGACGCCTCATGGATAATCTGCTCCTCGAAAAGCGAGTGCATCACAATCGCGGACGCTCCCGCATCCTCCAGGCGTTTAACGCTCTCCAGCCGGTTGGATAGCGGACAGGACCCGACCACAAAAGGGTTCTTCAATTCCAGTCCGAGATACTTGGTTTTCAAATCCATGATGGTTCGTTGTGCATACATTCCCCGCAAACAGCTTCGCAAAACCACTCCGTCCACGGCAAATAATCAAACATGTGCATTGCTTCCGCGAATTGCAAGTCCACCCGAACGAACAAATGCCAACTCTCAAACCTTTGTTGTTTTCCGGATCCTCTTCACTTTATTTGCCGCCGTGAATCGCATCCGGCGACTTGTCAGGGAAGCCTGGTCCGCGTTAACTCCATGCTATGGATCTCTCCCTGATATCCGCAATTCTTCTCCTGTTTTTCGTCATTGACCCCATCGGCAATGTCCCGGTGTTCGTGGCAACTTTGGAGAAGGTCGATCCCGCGAAGCGGGCGCGGGTCGTGGCCCGGGAGTGCGCGATCGCTTACGCCGCACTGATGGCATTTCTGTTTGGAGGGCAATCCTTCATGGGCATTCTCCGGCTCACCGATGATGCGTTGGGAATCGCCGGGGGCGTGATCCTCTTCATTATCGCGCTGCGCATGATCTTCCGCAGACCGGACGGCATCTTCGGCGAGTCATCGGATGGAGAACCTTTCATATTCCCCTTGGCAATTCCCCTCTTCGCCGGCCCTTCCGCGCTCGCGACTGTGCTGTTGCTGGTATCGCATGCACCTGACCGCACGGGCGAATGGGTCATCGCTATAACGGTCGCATCGGCCTTGTCCACGCTGGTATTGAGCTTGGGTGGGCGCCTATCGACCATTCTGGGCAAACGCGGCATACACGCACTCGAAACCCTTGTGGGACTGCTGCTGACCGCAGTGGCGGTGCAAATGCTGCTGGACGGAATCCGCAACTACATCGAAACCCTTGGTTTCAAGTAAGCGGCGGTTGTTCCGATAAAACCGTCCTCGACGCCAACCATCGGGCCTCGAGTGCCCAAAACCATCAATATTTCCGTTCCTTGGTGAGCTTCTGCGCCATGAGGAACTGCACCCTGGTCTCCATTTTCTCGAGCTCAACCGGATCCATCTGGCGGTTCTTGGCCTCCTCAAGTGCGATCTCCGCACGCTTGCGGGCCTCTTCAACCTGGGCGAGATCAATGTCCTTCACGTCGATCGCGCCTTCGGTCAGCACCGAAACATGGTCTCCGATCACGAGTGCAAATCCATCCGCCACCGCGATGTGATCCACCGACCCACCCGTCATCACCTTCAACTCACCACGCTGCACCGTTATCAGGAGAGGAATATGCCCGGGCAAAATCCCGGTTTCCCCCATCGAGGTCGGCAGCACAACGCTATCGGCCTCCTGATTGATCAGGGTTCCTTCGGGTGTGACGATTTCGAGAGTAAGGCCCATGGATGATTCCTCCGCAAATATCAGGGTACCGGCTTACTTCGATCCGATAACCGAATCGATGCTGCCTTTCATGTAGAACTCGTTCTCGCTAACGTCGTCGAGCTCGCCGTTGAGGATCATCTTGAACCCGCGGATGGTTTCCTTGATCGGCACGTAGACCCCGGGAATACCGCTGAATACTTCCGCCACATGCACCGGCTGAGAAAGGAAACGCTGCACCTTGCGGGCGCGGTAAACCGTTTGCTTATCCTCCACCGACAACTCGTCAATCCCGAGAATCGCAATGATATCCTGCAAGTCCTTGTAACGCTGGAGTACCTTCTGCACCCCGCGGGCCACTTCGAAATGCTCCTCCCCAACCACCGCAGGGTCCAGAGCCTTCGATCCCGAGACCAACGGATCCACCGCCGGGTAAATCCCGAGGTCCGCAATCGAGCGCTCGAGAACGATGGTCGAGTCCAAGTGCGCAAATGTGGTAGCCGGAGCCGGGTCGGTAAGGTCATCGGCTGGCACATATACCGCCTGGAAAGAGGTGATCGACCCCTTCTTGGTTGAGGTGATCCGCTCCTGGAGAATCCCCATTTCCTGACTCAGAGTCGGCTGATAACCGACCGCAGACGGCGAACGACCCAACAGAGCCGATACTTCGGAACCTGCCTGCGAGAAGCGGAAAATGTTGTCGATGAAGAGCAGCACGTCCTGGTTCTTCTCATCACGGAAATACTCTGCCATCGTCAGCGCGGTGAGCCCCACCCGCATACGGGCACCGGGAGGCTCATTCATCTGGCCATAAACCAAAGCCACTTTGGAGTTCTCGATGTTCTTCTGGTCGATTACTCCGGCCTCCGACATTTCATGGTAGAGGTCATTTCCCTCACGCGAACGTTCCCCCACCCCTGCGAATACCGAAAAACCACCGTGTGCTTTGGCGATGTTGTTGATCAACTCCATGATCACCACCGTCTTACCAACGCCGGCACCACCAAAGGCACCCGCCTTTCCTCCCTTCACAAACGGACAGATCAGGTCGATGACCTTGATGCCGGTCTCGAGAATCACGGATTCCGTGCTCTGCTCCACCAGTGTCGGTGGATTGCGGTGAATCGGCCAATAGGCATCCGCTTTGATCTCCCCACGGTTGTCCACCGGCTCACCCAAAACATTGGCAATCCGCCCAAGCACACCCGGTCCCACCGGAACCGCGATTGGGTTTCCTGTCGCGTTTACATCCTGCCCGCGCACGAGCCCCTCCGTCGTGGACATCGCAACCGTGCGAACCTGACTGTCCCCAAGGTGCTGTTGGACTTCGAGCACGAGCTTACGGCCACCTTTTTCGCCAGCGATCACCACCTCGAGTGCCTCGTAGATGCCGGGAAGTTGTCCCTTGGGGAACTCCGCATCCACAACGGATCCGATGACCTGAATGATTTTGCCTGTTACTGCCATGATAGAAGGTCTTGCTGAAGGTTTGATGCTTAAAGGGTTGATACTGTGCGAGGGTTCACCATCAGGGTGATCAATCACTTGCCGCTGCGGCAGAGATTTCCACAATCTCCTGAGTGATCGCGGCCTGCCGGGCTTTGTTGTATTTGAGAATGAGGGAATCCACCAGCTTGCTGGCATTATCCGAAGCGTTTTTCATCGCCACCCGCCGGGCACTGTGCTCCGACGCCTTGGCGCTGACGATGAACTGATAAATCTGTTCCTTTATGAAAAGGTCGGGCAGTTTTTCGAGGATCTCGTGTGCGCTAGGCTCAAACTTGATCTCCCGGTTATCCTCCAGATCCTCGACATTTTTGTGGTC
>JAFGAQ010000387.1 GCA_016933595.1 Opitutales bacterium
CCTGCCTGGAAGACTGCGTCGGACTTGCCGTAGAAGTCCGAGAAGTTGACGAAATTGGTCAGGAGCTCTCGCAAGTCCTTCTTGAAGTAGACCATTTTTTCGACAGAGGTGATCTGGGAATACTCGCTCGCAAGGGCCTGATCCTGCCCAATCAGTGCCGAAAGAGCGTCTCTTACTGACGGTTCGATCAGTTGTTTGAGGCGATCCATTCCGAGCTCCATGATGCCATCGCATGTGGGCTTGGCTGCGAGCCAGCTTGCGTAGGCATTGACCCTTTTTTGCAGGTCAAGCCATTCCTGATCGGTGAGGGTGGTTTTCCCGGTTCCCAAGATTGGTTGGACGGCATCAGAAGCCAGCGCGGAAATTGCGGAGGCCCATGCCGGATTGATCCCGCTGAGAAGGGAAAGCGGCTTGTCCGCTTCGATTGCTGCCAACGGGAAGTCGGCGATTTCATTCAAATCTGAGGATAGATTGTGGGTTGCGATGGCATCGTAGTCGCTGGCATCGCGGTTGAGGGCATTCTTTGTACGTGGATCGAAGGAAAGAAGACGACACCTTGCGAAGTAGTCATCCACTTTGGTTTTCGCCTTTGATATCGCGGCGTGAGCTGCGCTCATCTGCGCTTCGGGAAGAAAGGCGATTGATTTGTCATGGATGATGCGGTTACTCCAATCGATACATGCGGCAGCGTCATTCAGGAATGAACCCAGTAACGCTCCATTAATACCGGTTTTGCCACTTAGATCAGCAGTGCCTCCCGTGGCTAATACAATGTCAGCTATTGCTTGAGATAGTACCGGATCGTCCGTGCTATCCGGGATAATGACACCGTCTCCGTTAAAGCGGGTGTTGACGAATACCTTGACCTGATCCTGAAGGTCTTCGAGGCTGATATGGGAAGCATCTTCCTTTCCCAAACCGGAAAGGATCTGTTTGGCTCCTGCCAACACGCTCGGGTCTTTGATGGAAGAAAGCGCGACTTTGGTGTCCGGCTCAAGCAATTCACCGAGATCATTGAAGACCGTGGAGCACCATTCGACTGCCGCGATTACTTCGGGAGGACGAATCCGGCCATCCTTATCCGCATCAAGAAGTGCTGCGGTTTTAGGATCGAATTCGATCCCCGAGGTGGGCATGGCAAGAGCCATCCAAAGCTTTAGGTCCAGGTCTTTCAGGTGGGCGAGGTCCTCTCCATTGCGGAGCATGACCTGATCTACGCCGCCGGAACGGAAAAACTTCCATTTGTGTTTGGCTGAGTCTTGCATGATTGTGGGTTAGGTTCGTGTGACGAGTCGTTTATTGCGTCTCGGATAGGAACAAGTCCTGAAAGAAATAGATCCTATAACAAAAGTTGCGGGTTTTCCAGTTTGGCGATTGAAAGATATGTCAAAATAAGGATTGCTTCTTTTAGGAATTGGCGGTCCTCAAGATTGAGGGCCTTGTTTTGATTGTTAACTCAACCAAAGGCTGGATTATGGCAAAGAACAATAGGGGATCGGGTTGTGGAAAATGGGCACTTGGGTGCGGGGTTACCGGACTGATTCTGGTCATTGTTTTGGGGCTGGGCGTCCATTTTGCTCTGAAGTGGCTGGGTTTTTCCATGGAAAGTTTCAAACGGTTGGGTGAGCTTGACCGATTGAATAGCCAAGTGACGGACCAGTCAGCGTATGTTCCTCCATCGGATTTGCGAGTCACGGAGGGGCAAGTGGAAAAGTTTGTGGCGATTCAGCGGGTGATGAAGGCTTCCATGGAAAATGAGGCCTCCGCTTTTGAGGCCTCGATCAAGGAGCTCGAATCGAAGTTCAAAGGATCGAATGTGCAGCTCAGTCCGAGGGAAGCAATTCGGTATTGGAATGAGTTGTCCCAAATGCTCGTGAATGTGAAGCGTGTGCAGGTGGAGGCGATCAATGCGGAGGGACTGTCGCTGGAGGAATATCGATGGGTGGCCTCCCAGGCACTGGCTGCGATGGGGATGCCGAATGTGGTGTTGGATATTACGAACCCCAAAAAGATGATGGAGGCAGGAGAGACTCAAGCCGAGGCGGTTCCAGTTCATCCGGACAACCGAAAGCTGATCATGTCGCATCAGGAGTTGCTGTCGGAAACCCTGCTTTTTGCTCTTTTCGGAGTGTAGCCTTAGGTTTTTTTCACTCGTATGTGCTGGACAGCTCGCAGTTTTGTGAGCTTGTCTAATCGCATGTTTTTTGAGACTGGAGACTCATACCGAGGGAGTTGCAGATGATACGGAGGGTTTTGTGTGAGAGTGTGGGTTCCTTGCGGGCCTATCTGCGTCGATTGAATCCTCCCGGATCGGACTCGCGACCGCTTCGGATCAACTATGGATGTGGTCTCTTGGCTCAGCCGGGTTATGTTGGGATTGATGTGCGCTGGACTCCTGCGGTCGAGGTGATCGGTGATCTTTCATGGTGCCGGAAAGCATATGCCGGAATAGCGGATGAGGTGTATTGTTCTCACGTCTTGGAGCACTACAGATATCCTGGCAAAGAATGGCGTTGCGGTTCTGAAACCGTTTTAGGAGCGTTGTCGGACATCATGGGAATGCTGAAGCCCGGTGGAATTGTCCGGATCGCGGTGCCCGATTTCGCTGCAATCGCGAGGCTTTATGTAGAGAATGCGCATCCCTATTTCCCAGTTCTTTCAGGGAGGATAAATGGAGAGCAAGACTACGCGCAGAACCGGCATTTGTGCATGTTTGACCGGTCATTTTTGGAGAAATGCCTCTCCTCCGCAGGGTTTGTCGATTTCGAGGTCTGGGATCCTGAGAGCATGGGTTTTGAAAAGGATTCCAGTTTCGATTGTGTTGCGGGTGTGGTTACGAGTTTGAATCTGATGGCGAGAAAACCGCTGAAATAGTGTGGTGAATGGAATAGCATAAGCCTATCCGGTTGCAAGAGAGTGAATATTCAGGAATGGGATTTGTTTACAATATCGGATCGGTTCTTGAATATAGCAATGGGGATATTGTATTAAGCGGTTGTATGTGATGTCTTGCAGAATAGTTTGTTTGAGAAATGGACATTCGACATAACAACACTGATTTTTTGGGTTCGCAACTTTAGCTTTCTGTTGTTCGTTTGGCGTTTTTTTGTATGGTTGATGATCATGTAAGCGTTGAATCGATCGTTTGGCCAAAAGTATCGATTGTGGTGCCTGTTCTGAATCAAGTCCGTTTTCTGGACGAGGCCCTCAGAAGTGTTTTGGATCAAGGGTATCCCAACCTGGAATTAGTTGTAATGGATGGAGGGTCGACAGATGGAAGCCTGGACATAATAGAACGATACAGCGCCAGGATAGCCCACTGGGAAAGTGTTGTGGATAACGGGCAATCACATGCGATCTCAAAAGGCTTGGCTCGTTGCAGTGGAGATCTTTTCAATTGGTTGAACGGAGATGATGTTTTGGTTGAGGGAAGTCTTTTGTCGGCTGCAACGCATTGGATCGAAAAAGGTAAACCCGCTATGATCTACGGCAGAGCCGACAAAGTGGATGAAATGGGCCGTTGCATCAAGCGGGGTGTTTACCGTCCGTTTGATCGAAGGCTTCTGCTCGATTTGTATTATATCACGCAACCATCCTGTTTCTATTCCCGGGAAGTTATGAACGCTCTTGGTGGCATCGATACAGCTTGTGATTTTGCGATGGATTGGGATCTGGCTGTGCGGATGGCTAGGGATGGAAGGGTCGAGTCAGTAGACGAGCTTTGGTCACGATTACGGGTCTATCCTTCCACCAAGACTTCTATTGGCGGAATTCGACGGGCTAGGGAGATTGCCCGTATCGGATTCAAGTATTCTGGTTTCCGGAGTAAGAATTTCTGGGTATTCCATGCAATGAATTCCTTCGAGTTAGTTGGGGCATTGAAGGGTAGGACGATATCCTTGTGGATGCGGAAGGCTCTTGATACTGTTTTTTCAAAGATTTGGGACCCAAATGGATTCATGGTGCATTTGAAAGACTTCGAGCGAGGCTGCTGATAAAGAGGTTTTCGTTCAGAGGATGGAATTTTGGGTATGGACACCCGTCAATAAAGGAGCCTTGAATCCCACGTGTATTCTTGGGAATGGTCGGATGACGGAATGACTCCAGCTCCATTGGAGTGTGGATGTGGCGCAAGCATTGTGTATTGTTTAAGCTCAGATCAACCCGGATTCTGAGAAACTGAAAAACCCGAGTCCTTTGGGGTCTTTTCGAGTTTGTCCGATGATCACGTGATCGAGCAAGTCGATGTCGAGAATTCTGGATGCGTCACGCAGTTGGTGGGTGACTCTGATATCCGCGGAACTTGGTGCAGGGTCGCCAGATGGATGGTTGTGCGCGAATATTACGGCTGAAGCGCCGAGCCTTATGGCTTCGCGAAAGGCTTCTCTTGGGTGGATGAGGCTGGCGCTGGCGGTTCCGGAGGTTAGTTCACTGATGCGGATGAGGTGGTTTTTCCGGTTGAGTGCGATCATCCAGAATTTTTCGATTTCGAGTTCTGTGGCGATGGGTTGAAGGTAGCGCCACACCTTATCGGGTTTGTCGAAAATACGCGGCTCTTCGACCTGTGCAAGGATCACCCGCTTGGCGAATTCCATGTGCGCCTTGAGTTGAAGGGCCTTGATTTTGCCGATTCCCTTGACGGCCATAAAGTCTTCCTTGGTCCAGTGAACCAGTCTTGCGAGCGATCCGGCCTGGGTGAGTAGTGTGTTGGATAGTTCGAGCACATCCTGCTGTTGGCTGCCGCTGCGAAGTAGCATGGCGATGAGTTCGACATCGCTGAGCGCCTCGGCACCCAGTCGATCCAGTCTCTCCTGTGGCCGCGAATCCGGGTCCATGTCGCGCAGTTTCAATCCGGAATGTGCGGCTGATTCTCTGACCGCTTCTCCGTGTGGCGAAAGGGGTAGACGTTGGAAAGCCGAGCCCATGATAACCATCATGTTGGTGCGGGTTTAGCTGAATGCAATCTCATTTTGCGTCAATGTCGGGCGCAAAAAAAAGCCCGCATCGCTGCAGGCCTAAAAATGGTTAACTGGATATGCCGAATGGATCGGGTTATTCCGCGGGCTTGGTTTTGCGCAGACCCGTTACCCGGTCCCCTTCATTCCATTGCTCGCGTTTCCTGAGCAGTTCAACGCGCTCAAAGCGTTTGAGAACGTTGCGCTTCTTGCGGCCGGCTGAGCTTCCTACCTTAAAACTGTTGTGCTGGGACATGGCTTCTCGTTGGATTAAAAGGTCGGATGAAAAGGGATATGGAGACCGATTTCAAGAGAAATTCCAGAAAAAACCGAATTTCTGCACGAAACCTGGTCTCAAGGGGTCCAGTAGGGATACTCGGCCGCTTTGGCGATTGCATCTGCAGTCTCTGATCCCGTAAGGGTTGCGACGATGGTCAGTCCGAAGTCGATGGAGGTTCCCGCCCCACGTGAGGTAATGATTTTTCCGTCGACGACCACGGAAGCCTTCGGATCGATGCGTTCCAGTGTATCTGCTGTGGAAACATGGGCGGTGTATCTTATTCCCTCCAATAAACCCTGATCATGAAGCAGCAAAGGTGCGGCACAGATTGCGCATACCCATTTTCCTGCATCGGCAAATGATCGAATCAATGCCCCCACGCGGACATCGTTGCGTAGATTCTTTACCCCCGGCCCTCCTGGAATGACGAGTGCCTCGAATTCATTCGGTGACAGCGTCGAAGTGAACATCTGATCGGCCTGAATCAAGACGCCGTTTCTGGAGGTGACCATTCTTTGGCTTCCGAGCGAATAGGTTGTCACATTAAGGTTTGCGCGGCGGAGTATATCGAGCGGTGCGATCGCCTCGAGTTCCTCCATGCCATCATGGAAGAGAAAGCAGATATTGTGCGTCATGGTGTGAGGATGCGGTTATTGAATTAGTCTCCGAGAGTGGTTCCCACTGAACGGGCGGCCTTGATCCAATCATGGTCCAGCGGGACACACTTGAGGTTGCCGGCTACCTCACTGAGCGGAACCGGTTTAGTTGCACGACCGCGAACGCCAACCATCATTCCATATTGCCGGTCAGCGATAAGCGCCACGCAAGCGCTTCCGAGTTTGGTGGCGAGTAGTCGGTCCGCGCAGGATGGTGTGCCGCCGCGTTGGACATAGCCGAGAATTGTAACCCTGGCCTCGAGCCCGGTCAGGGTTTCGAGCTCGCCCGCAAGCCGCATGGTATTGCCGTTGTGCTCAGCCTCCATCTGTCGGATGGCGATTTTGGCTTCAGCCTTTTTAGTTGGATCATCCGCTTCTTTTTTCAATGCTTTCAGTTCGGAGAGCCGTTTTGCGTGTTCGATCGAATAAGCTCCTTCCGCCACAGCGACTATGCTAAAAGGGGTTTCGTGATCCCTTCGTCTCTGAATGGCGGCGGCTACTTTGGTGGTGTCATAGGGGATTTCGGGTAGAAGTATGACATCTGCCCCCGCCGCGATTCCCGCACCCAGTGCAAGCCAACCGGCATTGTGTCCCATGATTTCGGCAACGATGATACGATGATGGCTGTGGGCGGTGCTGTGTAGGCGGTCGAGAATATCGGTTGCGATGCCAAGTGCGGTATCGAAGCCGATGGTCGAATCAGTACAAGTGATGTCGTTGTCGATGGTTTTCGGTAAGGTTACAATGTTGAGTCCCGCTTCCGACAGTTTGAGTGCGTTTTTGTGGGTACCTCCGCCGCCTATGCATACAAGCGCGTCGAGCTTGTGTTTGTCATAGGTTTCGAGGATCCTGCCTCGCATATCCTCATAGCCGGTTTCGGTTTTGACCTTGTGGGGTTTCAATCGGCTGGTGCCGAGGATGGTACCTCCAACCGTGAGGATTCCGGCGAGACTGTTCTTTTCGATGAGAATGGATCGATCTTCGATCAGTCCTGAATATCCATCCAGAAAGCCGACCACATCCATTCCGTATTCTCTGATTGCCGTTTTTCCGATCGAGCGGATTGCGGCGTTGAGGCCAGGGCTATCCCCGCCGGCTGTCAGTATGCCGATACGGCGTTTGCGTTTACTGTTACTCATGGTAGTGTGGGAAGATTGAGTTTGGTCGCGTTTGGACACAAGTTGTCCGTTGAGTCTGTGAGTCGGGAATGCGTAAGAAGTCTTATGCAATCGGGCTATGGCGTCAACCTGCCGGATCAATTCAAAAAACGGGAGACTGTTTCATGGAAGTAAGCCGGATTCTGTCCCCGGTTTCCCGATGGCCATCCATTTATCTGAGGGTTTCCCCTCCCTCGCTTTCGCGAGGTGCGGCATACCCGGAACATTATCGGACGGGCCGCCCAGTTCCCTATTTTGCCTTGCACCGGATGGGGTTTGTCCTGCCTCCTTGATCACTCTTGGAGCGGTGGGCTCTTACCCCACCATTTCACCCTTACCTGAGAACGAATCCCGGGCGGTATGTTTTCTGTGACACTTTCCGTCGATATCCTCTCGGATACCTCCCTTGCTTTCACAAGGCATCCTGCCCTATGGTGTCCGGACTTTCCTCCAGTGCACCCGAAGGCACACCGGCGAATGGCTATCCATGAAACAGTCTGGGTTCCATCATGTGCACGCGATGCTGTGAGGTGCAAGCGGAATCGCGGGGTAAAACGGGATCGAGTTCATGCTCGGAAAAATGGTGGGCGCGCACGGACTCGAACCGTGGACCCCTACCGTGTGAAGGTAGTGCTCTAACCAACTGAGCTACGCGCCCTTTTAG
>JAFGAQ010000388.1 GCA_016933595.1 Opitutales bacterium
CATCAACTCGATCTGGTCATGACGGTGACGGTAGAGGGTGCTGACCACTTGAACGGCAGAAGCACCGCTAACGATCGCCCGGATGACGTCCCGTCCAGACATGAAGCCGTTATTTGCGCATACATCCGCTTTGATCCGCTTGAAGAGCAACCCGGCGTAACGGCATGCCAGCTTGTGATCGCCTTTGCTGCTCAGGTTCAACGGAGTCGTGTGGCGGATCTCGTCGGTATCGATGTCGGACTCGAACAGGCGATTGAACAGCACGAATGCCTTAACCCCGATTTGATCAATGCGCGAGATGAAGTTGAGCGGGTTGCTGTAGCAGCAGCTCAGTTTGACGGCTAGTGGAATCCGGATCTTGGCCTTAACGGCTTCGATCACACGGAGTTGGTCGGATTCAACTTCAGCTCCGGACTTTTCGAAATCCCCAGGAGTGTGGAAGAAGTTGAGTTCGAGACCATCCACTCCGGTGTCTTCGATCATTTGGGCGTAGTCGACCCATGATCCTTCATCCACCGCGTTGAGGCTTCCGATAACCGGAATCTTCACGCTGGATTTAGCCTTTTTCACCCAGTGCAGGTATTCCTTCGGACCTGAATGCTCCAAGGAAGGGAAGAATCCACCGATCTCAGCATCAACATTGCTGATGGATTCGATGTCGTTTTCCATCTTCCATTGCTCAAGCTGGATCTGCTCCTCGAAAAGCGAGGCACAGATCACGGCTCCGGCACCTGCTGCTTCGGCTTTCTGGATGCCTTCGACGGATGCGGTGAGTTTGCTCGCGCCGACGATAATCGGGTTGGCAAGCTCCAATCCCATGTAACGGGTTTTTAAGTTGGCTTCCATAGGTTGAATCAGGAGTTTTTGAGGTTGAGGATGTTGTGGGTCCGGATCGAGTTATCCCGTGCGGCAAGAGCGGCGAGGCGTTCGGCTTCGGCCGGATTGGAGCGGGATAGCATCTGATAGCGGTTCTCGATTTCCTTGAATTCTCCGAACTCGATAGTGGCTTCCGGTGCGTCCCAGCTGAGAGGAGATTCACCTGTGCCGAGTTTGGCCGGATTGTAGCGATACATCGGCCAGTAACCGGAATCGGATGCCTTCTTTCCCTGCTGCATGGATAGACGGAGGTCGTATCCGTGGGCAATACAAGGTGCATAGGCAATTACGACGGATGGTCCCTGATAGCTTTCGGCTTCGATAATGGCTTTGACGCACTGCTCTTTGTTTACCGCCTGATTGATGCTGGCGACGTAGCAGGAGTTGTAAGTTGCCATCATCAGGCCAAGGTTTTTCTTGCCCATCTGCTTGCCGTTTGCTGCGAACTTGGCAACTGCACCGCGTGGAGTCGACTTGGACGCCTGTCCTCCGGTGTTGGAGTAGACTTCGGTGTCGACGATCAGGATATTGACGTTGCGGTTGTTGGCGAGAACGTGGTCGAGACCGCCAAATCCGATGTCATAGGCCCATCCGTCACCACCAAAGATCCAGATCGAGCGTTCGATGAGCAGATCCTTAAGGGATGCCGCCAAACGGAAGCGCTCATTTCCGGGGTTCTGGGCCACAAGGGCGTCGATTTCCTTCTTGATGATTTCGGCGGATGCCTTGGCATCGAGGGTCGTCACGGACCAGTTATCGAGGCGCTCGCGGATCAATCCCTTGAGCGAATCAGGAATTGGATCATTGAGCATTTCCTTCAGAAGGTTAGCGAGAAGCTTACGCCCTGCGTCGACAGACAAGCGCATACCGAATCCGAACTCCGCGTTGTCTTCAAACAGCGAATTCGCCCAGCATGGACCCTTGCCGGCGCTGTCCATTGTGTAAGGAGTGGTCGGGAAGGTGCCGCCATAGATCGAGGAGCATCCTGTCGCGTTGGCGATGATCATGCGGTCTCCGAAGAGCTGGGTGACCATGCTAATGTAGCCGATTTCTCCGCAACCCTGACAGCTGCCCGGGTATTCGAAGTAAATGTCGTCGGTCTGAATGGTGTTGGCCGGGATAAGCTCCTTGAGCCATGGAGCCACACGGGCTGCGCGCCCACCTTTTTCCAGACGCTTGGTTCCGGTCGGCAGAGTGCCGTCGAAGGACATCTTGGAGACCGGGAGCAAGTCGCCCTTGAGGCGGAGCACAGGATCCACGATTTCCTTTGCGAAGGCATTGGAATCGGCAGGAACCACGTCCTCCATCGGAGCGCATGCGACGTCGCCTTCGGGAATCGGCACGATCTGGATAGCGTCAACCGAGGCATCGATGGCATCCCAGTTCATCTGGACCACTTCCTTACCCTTTTTCTTGTAGGCCTTTTCAACGTAGGATTTGATCATGCTGATCGCTTCTTCTTCGGGAAGCACTCCGGAGAGCTTGAAGAATGCGGTCTGCATAACGGTGTTGATACGTTGCCCGAGGCCGGCCTTCTTGGCGATCTTGGAGGCATCCACGTTGTAGACCTTGATCTTCTTCTCGCGGATGGCCTTTTGCATTTCCGCGGTGAGCTTTGAGAAGACTTCCTCCGGCTTCCAACTGGAGTTGAGCAGGAATGTACCGCCTTCGGTGATTCCTTCGAGGATGTCGTATTTGCCGATGTAATCGCGATAGTGAAGCGCGATAAAGTTTGCGTTGTTGAGAAGATACTCCGACTGGATCGGCTTCTTTCCGAAACGCAGGTGCGAAATGGTATATCCACCCGACTTGTTGGAGTCATACTGGAAGTATCCCTGAACGTAGAGATCCGTGCCTTCCCCGATGATCTTGATGGAGTTCTTGTTAGCTCCAACGGTTCCATCGGATCCATAGCCCCAGAACTTACAGCGCACGACACCCTTGTCTTCCGTGTCGATCTGGTCTTTGACAGGGATCGAAAGGTGGGTGACGTCGTCTTCGATCCCGACCGTGAAGCCGTGGTGGCCATCGCGGGCGAGATGGTCGTAGACCGCCTTGACCATGGGAGGTGTGAATTCCTTCGAGCTGAGCCCGTAGCGGCCGCCGATGATCGAAATGGGTTTTCCTTTGAGGGCCGCGACCGTGTCGAGGTAAAGCGGATCGCCGATAGCACCCGGTTCCTTGACGCGGTCAAGCACAGCAATCTTCTTAACAGATGCCGGAATCGCGCCCACGAAGTCGGCTACGGAGAACGGACGGTAAAGGACGACCTTGAGTGCGCCGACCTTTTCGCCGTTGGCGTTGAGGTAGCGAATGGTTTCGTCGATGGTTTCAGTCGCCGAACCCATCGCAATGATGATGCGGTCCGCATTCGGATCACCGATGTAAGTGTAAGGTGCGTAGCTGCGGCCGGTCTTTTCCGCATACAGCTTCATGTAGCGTTTGATGATCCCGGGGGCCGCATCATAGAAGCGGTTGACGGTTTCACGGCCTTGGAAGTAAACGTCCGGGTTCTGTGCGCCAACTTTCAGGGTTGGGCGATCGGGCGAGAGCCCGCGCTTGCGAAAGTCTTCCAGAGCTTCCCATGGCATCATCGACTTGAGGGTGTCATAGTCGACTTCCTCAATTTTCTGAATGGAGTGGGAGGTGCGGAATCCATCAAAGAAATGCACGAAAGGAATCTTGGATTCCAAGGAAGCAAGGTGGGTAATCGCCGCAATGTCCTGTGCTTCCTGGACATTGGCGGATGCCATGAATCCAAATCCGGTGGAGCGGCAGGCCATGACGTCGGAGTGGTCCCCGAAAATCGAGAGCGACTGGCACGCCAGCGCGCGTGCAGTCACATGGAAAACCGTGGGGATCATTTCACCCGCGATCTTGAACATGTTCGGGATCATGAGAAGCAATCCCTGCGATGCCGTGAATGTCGTGGTCAGCGATCCGGTCACAAGTGATCCATGGCATGCGCCGGCAGCACCTGCCTCAGATTGCATCTGAACGACCTGAACCGGTTCTCCGAAGATGTTCTTCTTCTTCGCGGCAGCCCAGGCATCGGCGTACTCGCCCATGTCGGACGACGGGGTGATCGGGTAAATTGCAGCGACTTCGCTGAATGCGTAAGCAATATTCGATGCAGCGGTATTGCCGTCGATATTGACCATCTTTTTGTTAGCCATGGATGATAATCAAGTTGAGTTAGCTTCTGCGATTCCGGATCGATCCGTTATGAGGCCACCTCCTGACCTCCGACGCTCCGCAATCATTGGCAGTTAAATTCCATCCGCTTGGGAAGTCTACTATTAATTTGTTTTATAGTCGGATTTGAACCATTAGCGCTGTTGGGGATGGTCTCATGTTGGGTTGGGATTCGCTTGGGCGGGCTCATCCAGAGGTGTTGGATGACCTTGTGTTGTGGTTCTTGCTGGTTGAGGATGTGCCGGGAATGGCTGCATCAGATAATTGATCGAGGCGTAGTTGCTTGCGGTGTTTTCCATAATTAGAATGCTGTTTGGACGATCAGCTGTTCCTTGATGCTGAAATGTTCACAACATCCAGACCATGAATATCCAGAATCCCATACTTTCGGGCTTCAACCCCGACCCGAGCATTTGCAGGGTTGGCAACGACTACTATATCGCCTGCTCCACATTCGAATGGTTCCCCGGGGTGCAGATTCACCACTCCCGTGACCTTGCGAATTGGGAATTGATTGGGCGTCCACTGGATCGGATCACGCAATTGAATATGCTGGGTAATCCGGACTCCGCCGGCATCTGGGCCCCTGATTTGAGCTATGCCGACGGGAAATTCTGGCTGCTATACTCGGACACCAAGATGTGGCATCCGGGTCCATACAAAGTTACTCCCAATTATCTGGTGACGGCCGATGACATCAGCGGTCCCTGGTCGGATCCGGTCTTTTTGAATTCAAGCGGTTTCGACCCATCCCTGTATCATGCGGAGGATGGCCGGAAGTGGCTGGTAAACATGCGATGGGATCATCGCAAAGGAAAGCATCCTTTCAAGGACATCATCCTTCAGGAGTATTCGGTTGCGGAGGGGAAGCTGATCGGAGAGGCGGTTCCGGTTTTCACGGGCTCGAGTATCGCGAAGACCGAGGGCCCACACCTTTACAAGCGCAATGGCTGGTACTACTTGCTCACGGCCGAAGGGGGCACATCATGGGAGCATGCGGCGACGATTGCCCGTTCGCGGAATCTTGAGGGTCCTTATGAAATCCATCCCGCGAATCCGCTGATCACGTCTTATGGTAACGATGCTTTACCGCTGCAGAAGGCCGGGCATGCTTCTCTGGTGGACACACCCGATGGCGAGTGGTTCGCGGTTCACCTTTGCGGAAGACCGTTGTCGAATCGGCGTTGCATCCTCGGGCGTGAGACAGCGATACAGAAGATCGTGTGGAAGTCGGACGATTGGCCCTATCTCGCTCAAGGAGGGCATTTTCCGTCGGACACTTGTTCCTCGCCAAGAGGGGTAATCCCTGGATCCAGGCTTACAGGTTCGCGAAGGGTTGAATTCGTGCCGGGTGTGATGGATCTGCATTTTCAATCCTTGAGGCGTCCGATCGATGCGTCCTGGGTAAGCACGGATGTCCGGCCGGGGTGGCTGCGGCTTTTTGGGCAGGAGCCGACGGTAAGCCTGTTCCGGCAGAGCTTGTTGGCCCGGCGGGTTCAGGCATTCCACACGGTCACCACTACTTGTGTGGAGTTTGATCCGCGGCACTATCAGCATATGGCCGGATTGATCGCCTACTATGACCGGGAATTGCACTACTATCTACGGGTGACTTACGATGAGGCGGTTGGTGGGCGTACGATTGGCATCATCAAAGCCGACCTCGATATTCACGAGGATATGCCGGAGTATGAGACTATAATCCCGGGAGAGGGATCTGTGTTTTTTCAGGTCGAGATCAACCGGGAATGCTTAAGTTTCCGTTACTCAATGGATGGCATGAAATGGATCGATATCGGTCCGGTTTTAGATGCTTCGATTCTCTCGGACGACTATGGAACGCTGGGTTTCACGGGCGCTTTTGTCGGAATGGCATGCCAGGATATTTCCGGTATGAATCATCCGGCAGACTTCCGCTTTTTTGACTATCAGGAGAAGGATTGACAGGTTCCCTTTTCTTAGACGTGCTTTTGCCCACTATGGCACAGAGCGCGCAGTTTGATCAGGTTTCGGTGTTGGCCAAGGCCAATGTCTATTTCGATGGCAAGGTGGTCAGCCACACCGTGATTTTTCCCGATGGGAGCAAGAAGACCCTTGGTCTGATTTATCCGGGTACCTATCACTTTGGAACGCAGAAGGCGGAGCGAATGGAGTTGGTGGCTGGTTCGGCTTCCGTTGTTTTTGATGGAACGGATCTGCGTCAGGATTACGCTGAGGGAACAAGCTTCGATGTTCCGGCAAATTCAGGCTTCTCGATTACGGTTGCAGAAGGGATCTGCGAGTATATCTGTTCCTACATCGAATCCTGATTCCGACCCAATCTTTTGCCGGGTCTGTTGGTGTTCGCTTGATCGTGAATCCGAGCGGGTATTGTTTTTCATACCCACCGGACTTGGTGCGAGGTATTGGCGGATGCCGGGGCTATGCGAATCGATTGTCGAACTAGGTTGAGGTGGTGTTCGCGCTTCTATTGAGCAGAGGATCCTGCAACGTAACGGACGTTGGGTTCGCTTCGTCATCACTAACTCTGCGGAGCCTGATCATCTGCCGGATCAGGGAGCAGTTTCCGGCGTTTGTTGCGCACGGCTTCGCGGAGCAGATACTCGATCTGGCCATTGAGGCTGCGGAGATCGTCCGCAGCCCAATGCTCGAGTTCCTTACACAGATTGGGATCAATTCGGAGGAGGAAGCCTTTGCGTTTTTCTTTGTCCATCGATGGATCGGGGCATTCGGAGGCGCGTGATTCCTGGAGTCAGGGAAGGAGGGATAGGAAAATCGGCCGTGCCATCGGAATGCGTTTTCTCTATTAGTGGTAGAGGGTTCCGGCGTTGATGACGGGATGCACTTCGGATTCTCCGCATAGCACCACCATGAGGTTGCTGACCATGGCGGCTTTGCGCTCCTCGTCGAGGTCAATCACGCCTTTCTCCGACATTTCCTTGAGTGCAAGCTCAACCATGCTCACCGCTCCATGCACGATCTTCTGACGGGCGGCGATCACGGCCTCGGCTTGTTGCCGGCGCAACATGGTCTGGGCAATCTCCGGTGCATACGCCAAGTGCGCGATGCGAGCTTCTTCGACGACGACACCCGCTTTTTTGAGGCGTTCCTGCAGTTCGAGAGCCAATGCCTGGGAAACTTCATCCATGCTGCTTCGGAGGGTGACCGTGTCGGGGTTCTCGTCATCGTAGGCATAGCCACTGGCAAGGTGTCGTAGAGCCGATTCATACTGCACCCTGACGTAGTCCTGATAGTCATCGACATCAAATTTCGCCTGAGCGGTGTCTTGCACCCGCCATACTACAACAGCCGCGATTTCGATCGGATTGCCATTTTTGTCATTCACCTTGAGCCGCTCCCCGTTGAGGTTGCGGGCGCGTAGCGACACTTTGTGTCGGGGACTTCTGGAGGATGAATGCTTGCCTTCTGTTGCTACTGCAATTTGGGCCTGAGCGTCGTTGGAGTAGAAGGGATTCCCCCAATGGAATCCGCTCTCCCTGACCGTTCCCTTGTATTTGCCAAAAAGGATGAGAACGCGCGCCTCATTCGGCTGCAGTGTGAAGAATCCACCCGACAGGACCAGATTCACGATAATCAGCACAATTCCAGATGCGATCACGGGTACTTCGGGTAATCCGTGTGGCAATCGCCCGGTTGCAGCTACGATAATCAACCCAATGGAGAGAACCCATATGGACAATACGATGAACAGCCAGAGCCATCCATTCTGAACGCTTACAGGGCGTTCGCGGTTTTCGGAGAAGGTATCAGATGATTCTTGCATGGTAGTGTAGATGAAATATCAAAACGATATCATAATGCTACTTCGTGTCAAGCCGGTTCTTCGGGTTGTGCATCAAACGCTCCAAGGTTCAAGCAGTGTGTCGCGCGGATTCTGTGTTTCTGGAGTTTCCGTGTTGATTCCAAGGGTGTTGTATCCAATGCTTTGGATGCATGATGGGCCGGTCTAAAAGCATTGGCGGTTTTTTTGGCGCGAAGTATCCAATGGATATCTCTTGGAATCACGCGTTAATCACTGCTTTCCTATCAGGCCTGTTTGTGGGGTTGTTCCTGATTGTGTTCCAACCGTTTGGTTTGTCGGTTGAGGAGTGGGAACATAAGACCCGTGACCTCGCATCGTATGGGATCCCATCCTTTGTTGTCGTATTGATGGTGAATGCGATTCTGCTGGTGATAGGGACAAGTGCACAGTGGAAGGTTTGGCAGGTTTGTCTCTTCTTCGTCACGATTTTGATCCTGATAACGGGAGCAAATGCGTTGTGG
>JAFGAQ010000389.1 GCA_016933595.1 Opitutales bacterium
AATTGTGCGCGGTATCATCCTGAAAGGCAGCACATGGCCGGATATCGCGCCCGAGATGATCCCGATCACGCTCTTCCTCTGCCTGAGCCTGCTCCTTGGGCTCCTCCGCTATCGCCAAACCCTCGACTGAACTAAGCCAATCTGCCTCATTGCAAGTTTCATCGCACCATAATCCCGAGCCAATTCCAACACCGGAGGTTTCGCAAATCGCGCGGATTAGAGCATGCTTACCACTAATGTCCAGCTCAGTGGCTGAATCAAATTAGCAACTGGTTGGATGGCAAGATGTAGTAGGCATTACAAGTTGTGTAGCGCTTGTAAAACCGCCAACCATCTAATGTCAAAGGCCCCAAACTCCACGTTTGTGACACGGGATGACAATGCCGTATTTACGCTCACTCCAGCGCGAACCGCAGCCCCGCTTCCGATCAGGGCTGGGCAGGAACTGCGGACGGGGAGAAATCAACTCCGGGGGTCATAACCCAACGGGAACCACCATCGGTGACGCCCCGTTTCACCAAAAGCGCCTCCATGCCATCCGGCAGGAATTCAAGTCCGGCTTCTCCATGCACAGCCAGCGCAGTGGCCCATGCATCCACACGCATCGCAGAGCTCCCGAGAACCGTCACTGAGGGAACCACATTGACAGGCATTCCGCTGCGGGGATCCAGAATATGGCTGTAACGCATGCCTCCGATTGTGACATACCGCGCATAGTCTCCACTGGTGCAAATGGCCATCCCTGCCGGTACCCGCAAGGTTCCCATCACCCCATCGCGATCGGGATCGCGCACATCGACTGACCATCCCCCATCCGGGGCGGAAGAGCGCCCCGCAGTCTTAAGGTCTCCTCCAATGTCCACCAGCGCCCCTTTTGCCCCCAAACGCATTATAATATCGACGGCTTCGTCGATCGCAAAGCCTTTTGCTACGCCCCCCAAATCAAAACACAGACTCTGCTCACCTTTGATTAACCCATCCTCAACCCAAGAAGCGAGCTCCCATCGGGAAGCCGCCCGTGCAACCTCGATCGCGGATGCATCGGGAACGGATCCAATGCGCCCGGCCTCCTTCCAAAGCACAATCAGCGGACGACAGGTCACATCAAATGCGCCTCCGGACAAGGAAAACACCGCCTGGCTCTCTTTCAGGATCGCTGAGAGTGTTGCCGAAACCGGAATCCGTTCAAGCGCGGGAGCCGCATTGAGTCTCGACAGCTCTGAGCTATCAATCCAATTGCTCGCGACAGCCTCCACAAAGCGGATCCTCGCTTCTGCCGCATCGAGAATTTCCCCGGCCCGTTCACGCATCCCTCCATCCACCACAACCCGCAGCAGACATTCCGTCCCCATGATGCCCACCGGTCGCCTTTCGAAGGTCCAAGTCGGCTCATCCCGGCCCGCACGGATCTTCCACATCCCGACACCGACCAGCACCACAAGGCTGGCAACAAGGAACCATCCGATCGTCTTTCCGGTCATGGGCTCGACTAATCCGGGTTATGCTCCGTTCAGAGTTTGATCTCCCGCATCCAAGGCTGGGAAAGATACCAATCAATGGTGCGCTTCAATCCATCCCAAACATCGACCTTCGGGCTCCAGTCGAGAAGGCGTCGGGCTTTTTCAATCGAAGCCGACGTGTCCATCATATCCGCTTTGTGGAAGGGCTTGTGATCAATCCGGGCCGGCTTGCCGAGGTGCCCTTCAATGCGCTGAATGAACGCATTGATCGTCACAGGCTCATTCCCCCCCCCCAGATTGATAACCTCATACCCGAGGGGCTTGAGTGCCAGAATAGTCCCCTCGGCAATATCGTCAATGTAGGTGAAATCGCGGGACTGTGTCCCATCGCCAAACAGCGTGATCGGAGTCCCCTCGTCCACCCAACGGATGAAGCGGATGGGGCTCATATCCGGCCGGCCAGCTGGCCCGAAAACAGTGAAATAACGCAGGATGGAAACATCCAGACCATAGAGGTGATGATAGGTGTATGCGATCGCCTCCGCCGCTTTCTTGGACGCTGCATAAGGCGATATCGGCGTGTTCACCGGCAAGTCCTCGTGGAAGGGCATCTGCTGACCCGCATAAAGGGACGATGTAGAGGCCTGCACCAACTTTCCCACTCCATTTTTGCGGGCAAGCTCAACCAGATTCAGAACCCCCTTCGTGTTGGTATTGAGATAGACAAATGGGTTTTCCATGCTGTAGCGAACCCCCGCCCGGGCTGCCAGGTTGATGATCGCATCAAAGCCATCAGCGAACAACGGCTCCAATGCCGAATAGGATTCCACATCAATCGGATGGTAGGACAATCCTCCACTTTTGAAGGCGGATAGACCATCAACCGGTTTTTCTGATCCCGAAACACGGACCAACTCCTGCAAACGATGCTGCTTCAAGCGAACATCATAGTAATCGTTCATGTTATCGACCCCGACCACTTCATGCCCGCGCGAAAGAAGGAGGGATGCGGTTCGGGCTCCGATAAAGCCCGCGACACCTGTAAGCAGAATTCTCATGGATCGCGGGATATTGAAAAACTCCCCGGCAATCGGCAATACAATTGCATCCGTAATCGCGCAGGATTCGACAAACTCCGGCATACGCGTCATCGGTCGTGAGGATGGGATTGACTCATCCCCGCTATGGGCACCTATCATGGACGACATCATGATCGATCTTTCCACTCATCACTTCAAAGCCTTCATCTTCGACTGCGATGGCACAATCGCCGACACGATGCCGCTGCACTACAAGTCATGGGTGTGGGCCTTTGAACATAACGGAGCCATCTTCCCCTTCACAGAGCAAGCCTTCCTGTCGATGGCTGGCATCGGGCTTCGCGACACGGTCAGGATCCTGAACGCAAAACACGGGGATCGGCTCGACATCGAAACCGTGGTTTCGGACAAGGAACGCTACTATCAGGAGCACCTCAACTCCGTAGAGCCGGTCGCTGAAACCATCGAAATCCTGCGCGAATACCATGGAAGGCTTCCGATGGCCGTCGCGTCCGGCAGCTACCGCGATACCGTCATGATGACGCTCCGCATCCTGAATCTGGAGCACTATTTTCAAACCGTTGTCTGCCAGGATGACGTATGCCGGGGCAAACCGGCTCCAGATATGTTTTTGCTCGCGGCATGCAGACTCGGACACCGGGCCTCGGACTGCCTGGTTTTTGAAGATGGTGACCTTGGAATCGAGGCCGCTGTGCGCGCCGGCATGCCATGGATACGCGTCATGAGCTCAATGAGTCCCGGGATTGGCATTCCGGAGCACACCAACTGACCCCGGGCGCAGGCCGGGTCGCAGAAACCCGATCCGAAGCAGCAAAACCAGTATTAAAGTGTCCCCTGTTGTACATGCTCCGCATACATATTTCGAAAAAGGATTGAATCGCCGCTTCTTTACCGTTGAACATAGTCGCTCCCGGAAGACACAAAACTCTACGTCTATGGAAAACCAAACACCTCCGAGAAAACTCACCATTCAGGAACTCAACGAGTCCGTGCAGCGGTCATCGTTCTGGTTGCGACCTCTCAAGGAGGAACTACACCGCAACATCATCGGACAGGAGCACCTCATCGAGAGCCTCATCATTTCCCTGCTGGCCAACGGCCATGTCCTGCTGGAGGGAGTGCCGGGTCTTGCCAAAACCCTTGCCCTCAAAACCCTTGCCAGCGCGGTGCTGGCGGACTTCAGGCGTATTCAGTTCACCCCGGATATGCTCCCGGCGGACATCATCGGCACCGAGATCTACAATCCGAAAGACGTCAATTTTATCACCAAAAAAGGTCCGATTTTTTCCAATTTCGTATTGGCGGACGAAATCAACCGGGCTCCGGCCAAGGTTCAGAGTGCGCTTCTGGAAGGGATGCAGGAACGGCAGGTCACCATCGGAGACCAGACCTTTCCCCTGCCCGATGTGTTCCTCGTGATGGCAACCCAGAACCCGATCGAGCAGGAAGGAACCTATCCACTCCCAGAAGCACAGGTCGATCGCTTTATGCTCAAGGTGATCGTCAAGCACCCGACTCCAGCGGAAGAACGCCTCATTCTTGACCGGATGGGCACCTCCGAAGTCAACCTCACCGTGAATTCGAT
>JAFGAQ010000390.1 GCA_016933595.1 Opitutales bacterium
GGAGACACGATCTCCATCACAGTGGAAGCCACCGATGAGGACAACGGCCCCCTGTCTTTCAGTGCATCAGGCGCACCATAAAGATCCTCTACTACCATGAAATCATTCACTCCGCCAGGAGAGATTAGGCGTAGATGATCGACCGAATACACCCTGAACCTATTCAGTCGCCGCTCCTACGGAAGAGCGATTGCGCGGGAGGCCCTAAGTAGGTGTGGCTCAACGGCTTGTCGTGTATGAATATCTGCTCCACCAAGACACCGGGGTCAACCATGGCCACTTTCAGAGTGTGGGCACCGGAGGTCGAAAGCAAATACCTCGACCGGATGTAGCGAACGTTGTCTTTCGTGAACTGACTCCACCATCCGGAGCCAAGAAATGTCTCTTTCTCCTTATCCTCGAAGATGTCCAGTATCCGGGCGGGCTCATCGTCGAAAGAAACGGCAATTCGCATGCCTCGATCCGGCACAAAATCCATCACTGGACCCAAAACCAATGTCACCTCATACTCACCAGCTTTTTGCAGGTAAACAGGAAACTCCAGAATCGGGGCATCATTTGGAGGAAGCACGCTATCCGCAGTCACAGGATACACCCCATAGGCACCCTTTCCACGGCCGTAGTCCGGAATAGGCTCCCATGCAACTCCGTCGACCGATCGGTTCACCGGTGCGTCGACTGCGACAATCGAAATGGGGCCACTGAGGCTCGCGAAGCGTCCATCCGCTTCCATCTCCTGCTCTGGCGTCGCTTTGATAACGGGTAGTTTGACCCGAACAACCGCGTTTTCGGATTTCACCAATATACTGCCCGTGGATTTGCCTGGAGGAACATCCTCCCATCTGACATTCACAATGTATCGATGATCGACTGTTTCGGAAGGATCCTTCGTCAATTCGATCCAGGATGCGTCGGCATCAATCGTAAAACGGAGGGGTTGCAGTCCAATCGCATAGACATCCACGTATGATTGCCTGGGATTGAGAGAGTCCAACTCCGGTAACACCGCGTCGCCGTAATGATGGGGCCATGTATACTCACTTCCTTCAATTGAAACACCCCAACTGCTGTTGTTCGCAGGGATGACCTCCGAAACCGGAGGCATCACGTTTACCACAGGAGGTTTCCAGTAGAATTGTCCGAGATGGGGCTGATCCATCAGGTGGTTCCATTTGCCCCCTGCAAGTCCGCGATTGTAGTAATCGGTCATCGCCTGATCCTCGGCAAACAACTCACGAACGCGGGCGGCCATCTTGTTTGTGCTGGCCCTCCCCTGCTTCGCATACAAGTGATTTCTACCCGCAAGGATATTGATCTCAGCAACCAGCGCGGACCCTTTGACCGGATGCAGAACAAGTTGATAGTAAGCATCCTTCTGTTCCGGGAGCAAAGCCTGTTCTATCTTCTCCGCACGTTCGACCAGGGTTTTCCACGAAGACAACACCTGCTCCGCTTCGCGGTAATGAATAGGGCTGAATGTGTTGGGCTCAATCAACTCCGGCTTCCGCCACCCGTTGTATTTGGTGTAGAGCGATACGATTTCGGCGATCTCCGATGCGTGCTTCGACCCAAAATCCCGCGCAGCCCAACGAACCAGATACTCCGTGATCCGGTCCTTATCGAATCTGGAAGGATCCCAGGCCATCCTCAAAAAAAACTCGATTGGTAGCTCCAGTGGTTTCAAATCTCCTACGTTGACGATCCAGATCCGGTCCGCGCCGTACTTCCAAGCCAGATTCATCTGCTCAGCCGTCTTGGGAAACTGAACCGTGTTGACCCATTGATAAGCATAAGGACCACCATGCATGTCGAAGTGGTAGTAGATTCCGGATCCGCCACTCCTTCTCCTCTCCTCCGGGGTTGGCAGACGCCGCAGGTTTCCCGTATTGTCGTCGGTCCACAGGAGGGTGACATCGTCTGGCGGCCTTAATCCCAAGTCATAATACTTCTGCACTTCCGTGAACAGAGCCCACATCTGGGGAATAGCCTCCGGACTCGTGTTCATTTCCTCTGCGATAATCTCCCGTTGGTCATGGAATATGCCCTCGATCAGGGCCATGTCCGCCTCCAGGCTTCCCGAACTCACCATCCCCTCATCGCCGTCTCCACGCATCCCGATTGTAATCAGGTTCTCGTAATCCTTGTTCCGTGCGATGCCCTCCCGAAAGAACCGCTCCAGGGCTTCCGCGTTAGTGGCATAGTTCCACTCACCGTTTCCGTACTGATCACGACGCACGGTCCATTCCTTATGCGCCCGCATCATCGGTTCGTGATGAGAGGTCCCCATTACAATTCCATACTCGTCGGCCAGGCGAGGATTCTCAGGATCGTCTTCATTGAAAGCGTTGTCCCACATTGCGGGCCACAAGTAGTTACCCCGAAGCCTGAGCAACAGTTCGAAAACTTTCGTGTAGAACGAGGCATTCATGCCCCCAAATTTCTCACCAGTCCACCCACTGAGACACGGTCTTTCGTTGTTGAGAAAGATTCCCCTGTAACGAACAGCAGGTTCTCCCGAAGCCCATCGTCCTGAACGCACATGGATCGAATCACGATGCATTGTAGGCACATCAGCCCACCAGTACCAGGGGGACACCCCAATTTGCTCCGACATCTCATAAATACCGTATATCGTGCCCCGTTTGTCGCTACCGACTACAACCAGAGCCTGATCCACCCCGGCGAAGGGCTTGTCTACGGTTTGAATCACAAAACTCTCCCATTTTCCATCGATGTCGGAGACATCCAGCTTTCCGGAACGGACAAGTTCCGCTATCACCGAACTCTTTTCCAATGAACCAGCCACGACAAGACTTGTGGACGAAGGCAAATGGTCGACCAGATCCGGACGCCTTGATGTCACGCGATGGACATCATCTGCGAAATCCCGTAGGGCCCGGATAACTCCCGGATAATCTTCAGCATCGTAGAAAAGCGGTGCCGCCGCATCGCCTCCAACCAAACGAATGGAGCCCTCCTTCGGGGAGGATGATTCAGCCAAGATGCTTGAGGTTAATCCAAGACTTTCTCCCGACAGAATTTGGGATACCCAACAAAACAGAACCGCCGGAATAAGGATCTCTGAGATGATTCGAATCAATCGATACATAGTTGAATAATACGATACGTTTGCAAATCTGGAAAAAACGACATCAGAGAACTGCGACTCAAAAACAAAGAAGGGCCTCTCCCATAAATGAAAGAGACCCTTTTCTGTTGGTTGATCAACAACCTTTCATCCTGTTGAAATTCGCGA
>JAFGAQ010000057.1 GCA_016933595.1 Opitutales bacterium
ACCCGTTCCGGCGGTGTGAACACCGATCGTCACGTTGGTCAGACCCAATTCAGTTCCAGACAACGACAGTGCATCCGCATCGGAAGCACGGCCAACCGAGAACCCTTGAACTTCCAGAGTCGATTCATCCAGTTTTTCGTTAAACTGAACAGTCAATTCCTGGTTGCCCTTGGTTGACTCAGTCGTATTGGTCACCGTTGAACCCTGCAGGAAGTTCACGCCTGCATACACAGCGTCTTTGGCGAGTTCGTCGACCTGCTTGAGCAATTCATTGAACTGGGTGCCCAAATTCTCACGGGCATCAGCGTCAAGTTCGCCTTTGGCGTCTTCTGCAACAGCCTTCATCTGGGCCGTAAGCGTCCGGATCGAGGTGATCGCCTGGTCTGCAGACTTAATCGTCGAAACTGCCTGCCCCATTGCGTCCAAGCGCCCGTTCAACCCCGTAGCACGGTCCGTAAGGCTGGCTGCCTTAAAGTAGTTGTTCGGATTGTCGATAGCAGAATTCACCTTCTTGCCGGTAGCAAGACGGGTCTGAGTCTGCGAAAGAAGCTTGTTCGTGTTCTGAAGCGAAATCAGATTTGAACGAATGCCCGCGGATAGTGTTACTTCTGACATGATATGACCTTTCTGGTTATATTGTTTTTGTTGTCTATGTCGGCTTTCTTGCCAACGCATCAATCTTCGACCGGTTCCGCGGAAACTTGAGCCGGTTTTTCACAATTCTGGAGGAAGGGGAGGACCATTCAATGATTTACATTTTGTTTACGCACTCAACTCCGCTCATGAGCGAAAACTCCATTCAGGATTTGAGCAAATGAGGATTCAGCCGATTCTAGTATCAAATGTCTGGACCTCAGGAACAGTCAGCTGCTTCGAACAAGAAGTTCATCGGTATTCACTTCGTCGGGTGCAACACCTACGTGAGGCTTTATCCAAATGCAGAGCGGACTCATTTCGAAGGGCGCTGCACCAAATGCGGAAAAACTGTAAAAGTGCGCATTGGAAAGGAAGGGCTCAATGAAAGGTTTTTTCAGGCCCCGTGCATGGTCAACCGCAACGATGCTTTCTATTGATATCTGCGCAGAATCAGCGAGCCACCTCATGATCACGCTCCTCCGGAATGCTCACGCATTCCGCTACGGCGAGAAAAACTGCGCGGAAAGCCACGGGGGAAAGCCACGGGAAGTGACACCCGGGAAGGCCTCTTCACGTAGCGGGACGCGTAAGCGTTCCGTCTTTGTTCCCATGCTTCACGCCGGGATAGCGTTGCTCCGGAATACTCACGTATTCCGCTACAGAACAAGGACCGGCAGCAGCCCGAATCCGGATCAGTTGGCTGGCTGGTTGGGGTCTTCCGGCAACCCGAGACGCTTGAAAAACGCCGCCGGAGTTTCACGCTCCCGGACAGTTTCATCCAACTCCCAGCCAAGTCCTTCGTAGAACTCACGCCGTCCCACAATATCATCCACCAGCTCCTGATAGGCGATCTGCCCGACCCGCACGGCCACCCGTCTGGGAACAACAACGACGCCATCCGAATCTGCCACCACGACATCCCCTGGATAAACCGTCACACCGCCCACCACTACCGGACGCTGAACATCGATCACCTCATTGCGACCGATCCGTTCCCCGCGCCCTCTTTCGAAATAGTTCGTGTAGACCGGGTTGCGTTGTAGGATGATCTCATCGATATCCCGGATTCCTCCCGCGGTAACCAAGCCCACCGCACCTTTCTTCTTCCAACCGAGAATATTCTTGGAGCCGGTCGAACCCGCATCGTTGTCGTCCTTGTTATCCATCACGATCACGGTACCCGGCTTGATGAATTCGTCGAAAGGCTCATTCGAAAGTTTCCAATACCAATGCCCTCGCCAATCGCGGTATTTCTGGTAGTTCTCCGGATCGGTCAAATCCGCACCCGCATTCCTGGGACGATTGGTCGGGCCATACCGAACGGTTACCGCAATCCCCGCAAAACGATGGGCCATTGTTTTCTCGTCGCGCCAGAGAGGAGAGATCTCGGGTTCCATAACCCCGACATCCATGTAGCCGACAGTCACCAAACCATCGACCACATCCGTTACGCGGGCGCCTTCATACAATTCGAGCAGAACCTCATCAGAAACATTTGGAGCTTCCTCTGTCGCGCAAACCATGGTCGCGCACAAAAACGCTCCAGCCAGCATCGTCGTCCAATTCCTATTCATCTTCACTTCCTTCTGTTAGGGTTAGTCAAAAAACGTTCGAAATCATAACCTCACATCCCCTGTCAAAAGGGGATGCCACTGATTCTGTCCGATCCGCCATCGGATCAGCTGGATGGTTTCGGCGACAAGTCAGAACGGGGTAAATGAAACGATACCGGCATCCGATGGTATCCGTTAGACTGAAGCCAAAACAGCCTCAAAGGCAAGCACATGCACAAATGTGCAAACACATCCCGGAAACTCCTTCCATCATCAACACGCCCGCCCATACAGGCTCGAAACCGGACAACCGGGCCGTTGATAATCCAGAACAAAGACCATTATGCTTTCCCGAATAAAGCCGCTTGCATACGAAAACGCACCCCGCTGATCCCGTTCAGGTACTTGACGACCAGCCCGACTTCTGAACATACTGTTCATCACAAAAGCGGGAAGCCCCCGTATCAACACCTTCGAATACCGTCCCATCCCCCTCATTCCATGTCCGGTTTATGCAGGTTTTTCCGGCAATTCCTCAGCCTCGCCACGATGGCAACGCTCTGTTGTGTCATGACTGGTCCTGGATCAGCTCAGGACAACAATGACAACACCATCACCTGGATGGTTCCGGGTCACGGAGGCATTGTGAGTGACATCGATATCAGTCGGGACGGCAGCCTCTGGGCATCCGCATCGATCGACGGTACCGTCAAATGGGGAGCCATCGGACACCCGCATTTCCACTCAATCTTTTTGGATAACACATACCCAACCGCGATTCGCGTTTCTCAGGATCAGCAATGGGTTGTTTGGGGAGACATCCTAGGCCGGGTAAACATCTCCGCATTCCATCCGGAAGACGAGCCGCCGATCATGCATGGGACCGATGGAACGCCGGTCCAGGCAATCGCTTTCCTCGGTGAAGATGGTCCCCTTATCGCTGGCACCTCCGGCCCGGAATGCTTTATCATCTCACCGATTGACGGCATCATCCGTAGGATTATTGGCCCGGTAACCGGGGTGCGGGACTTCCAAACCAGTCCGGATGGAGCCCGGCTTTCAATCCTGGCACGAGATGGATCCGCATCGCTGTGGGATACCACAGAAGCAACAAACCCGACCATTCTGTTCATCGACCCGGGCCCCTACACGGGAGCCCTGCTGACGTCCGATTCCCGATGGGTGTTTGCGCATGCAAACGGAACACTCACATCGCGCCTGATGCATAACCCGGGCGCAGAACCCGTAGCTCTTGACATCGTAACAGGGGCAATCCACGGGCTTTGGCAAGATCCATCCGGCAACTATCCAATAGCACTGACAACAAAGGGTTGTGTCCACCCAATCGGCCGCCCGATCATCCCGGATCACGCGCTGCTATCTGAAGGCTGTTCCGACCTCGCGATTCACCCATCCGGACGCATGTTAACTGCGCATCGCAACAGCGGACAGATCCAACTCGTTGATCTCAACAATGACCAGCCGAGTCCGGTTACAGTTCCAGTTTCAGCGATTTCCGGCCGCATCCACGGTTTTTCCAGATCCTGGATTGATGGGCAAAAAGCGGTCCTTTCAGGCGGACCGTCGGTTTTCTCGATCGATCCGCTGAATGGAAGCCTCACCGCAGCATCATGCATCCCAACAGGATGGGCCGGAAGCATTGCCTGGGGACAATCCCTGCTGCTAGCAAACGGTCAGAATCCCCTACGCGCACTGCATGTTTCCGATATGGAATGGCGGCATTCCGGCGATAGTCGTCTGGACCACGTCCATCTGGTCATTTCCTGCCCATCCGGCACCGTACTGGCTGCAGCCGGAGGACCGGAAGGAGCCCACATGGCCATCCTCTCCCCTTCCTTGAAACAACGATACGTTATCGAGCTGCCATCCGGTCCGGTATCCTCCATGGCTTTCTCGGCTGACTCCAAATGCCTGCTCATCGCCACCGCCGGAAAGCATCCCAACGTCTACCTCCATACGATGGCAACCCGCTCAAGTATTCCAGTTTGGGCACCAGCCGGACCCGTCAGAGCGATTACCTCCCACCCTTCCATCGCGCGATTTGTCCTTGCAATCGCGGACCCCGAGTCCCCCCATGTTGGCACCCTTGACCTATCCGGGTTTCCCCGGTCATACCCGTCGCCCAGTATCGTCAAGCTCCCGTCGGAACCGATCTCTGTATCCTATGCTCCGGGCGGATCGCATCTGCTTGTCGGGACCATCGATCATCTCCTTGTCCATGCCAATAACCAGACTATCGCTTCTTTCGGTGGCGAACTCTCCCACGTCTCGGCAATCGGTTTTCACACGGATGGGAAAACGGTTCTACTCGGCAGAACAGACGGGACCATTATTGGCGTCTCCCTCTCCTCCCTGATCCGGCCATAATCCCGGATAGATTATCGCCTGAAGCAAGACAGGAAAACTGGAATTCGACGATCCAAGCCCACTGAAAACGTCACCCGATCACACCGGTTTCCGGATCGCCACATTCCGACCTTTTCCGGATTCGGTTCGAAGTTCTGACGAAGCTAGAGCATCAAACGTCCCAAGACGCTACTCATCAGGTGGTTATATACTGAAAATAACTTTGTCCGACCGTGATTTTTTTGTCGCCATTTAACGCTGCATTCACATGCTGGAAAAGCTATGGAAAACGAAATTTCCGATACAGCGCAGATACCAGACAACGATCGTTACGATGCCTCCAAGATCGAAAAACTGGAGGGACTTGAAGGGGTCAGAAAAAGACCCGACATGTACATCGGCGACACCAATGAACGCGGGCTCCACCACTGTGTCTTCGAAATTGTAGACAACTCGATCGACGAAGCCCTCGCGGGGTATTGTCGCAACATACAAGTCACCATCCATTTGGATGGATCCTGTTCCGTTTCGGATGACGGTCGCGGCATTCCGGTGGACATGCATGCGGTTCACAACATGCCTGCACTCGAGCTGGTGCTCACCAACCTTCACGCCGGAGGCAAGTTCTCAAAAGGCGCCTATCAGGTATCGGGCGGTCTGCACGGAGTCGGCGCAAAATGCGTCAACGCCGTCTCCGAATGGTTTCAAGTCGAAGTGCGCAGGGACGGAAAAGTCCATTCCATGGCGTTCCAGCGTGGAAAAACCACCGAGAAACTAAAGGTCATCGGATCCACGCTCAAAACCGGCACCAGCATCACCTTCATGCCGGACCCGGAAATCTTCCTCACGACCCGCGAGTTCAACTACGAAATCCTAGCCAAACGACTCAGGGAGCTCGCCTTCCTCAATCCCGGGATCCGTATCACCCTCGAGGATTCCAGAAAGGGGAAAAGTGAGTCGTTCCAATTCGAAAACGGAATTTCCCAGTACGTTACATTCCTCAACGAAAACAAGACAACCATTCACGAGCCACCGGTGAGGATCAGCGGTGAATTCGTGACCGATCCTGAGAAGCCCAATCTCAAGACCATTGTAGAAATCGCATTCCAATACAACGATGGTTACAACGAGCAGGTCTACGCCTACGCCAACTCGATCCACAACATTGAAGGGGGCACCCACCTCTCCGGTTTCCGCACCGCTTTGACCCGCGTCATCAACAACTACGCGAAGGCCAACAACCTGCTCAAGGAGAAGGATCCCAGTTTCACTGGAGATGACGTTCGCGAAGGACTCACGGCCGTTATTTCGGTCAAGGTTCCCGAGCCCCGATTCGAAGGGCAAACCAAGACCAAACTTTCCAACGGGGAGGTCGATGGGATCGTTCAGAAAGTGGTGGGCGAGGAAATGAAGTATGTCCTCGAAACCCAGCCTGCAATTGCGAAACGGATCATTGACAAAACCCTCAACGCGGCGCGCGCGAGAGAGGCGGCGCGCAAAGCACGCGAAACCGTCCGCAAGGGAGCCCTCTCTTCCGGTGGACTACCCGGAAAACTGGCGGACTGCTCGGAACGCGACCCCTCGAAGTGCGAACTGTTCATTGTCGAAGGAGACTCCGCAGGAGGATCCGCAAAACAGGGACGGGACAGGCAACATCAAGCCATCCTGCCTTTGAGAGGAAAGGTTCTGAACGTTGAGAAGGCCCGCCTGGACAAGGTGCTCGGCAATGCCGAAATCCGCACCCTCATCACCGCGTCCGGAACCGGCATCGGAGAAGCGGGTGAAGGGGCGTTCGACATTTCAAAGGCGCGCTACCACAAGATCATTATCATGACCGATGCTGACGTGGATGGCTCGCACATACGGACCCTGCTTCTGACCTTCATCTTCCGGCACATGCGGGGGCTGATAGATGCAGGCTACATCTACATCGCCCAACCCCCGCTTTACAAAATTAAGCGCCGGAAGCGCGAACAGTATGTGGACAGCGACAACGACCTGAACCGCATCCTGCTCGAGCTTGGGTCCGAAGATGTTCACCTCTACCGCCAGAGGGACGACCACTGGTTCCCCGGAGAGCAGATTGGCCATGTTGTCGATCGTCTGTCACGGCTCGAATTGATCGGATCGGGGGTTCGCCGTTACGGTTGCCCACTCGACCAGTATTTGGATCAGCATGAAAAAGGAACCTATCGACTTCCCCACTACATCGCCCGCATCCGTACTGGAAATGAGGAGCGCTTCGAGTTCATAGTAGACGAGGAAGCTCGTTCACGATTCTACGCCGACTATGATTTCACCGAGCAGGAACAGGGCGACACCCTTAGCCGCCAACTCGAGGTCAACGGAGAAAAAGTTCAACAGCGGATTTCACTCCATGAGGTTTACGAATCCAATCAGCTTTCCAAACTCATACAGGAGGTAGCGGAAATC
The DNA here is from genome assembly GCA_016933595.1 of Opitutales bacterium. Lineage (GTDB taxonomy): Bacteria > Verrucomicrobiota > Verrucomicrobiia > Opitutales > JAFGAQ01 > JAFGAQ01. Next base: position 6,990 of record JAFGAQ010000057.1, read on the forward strand.
GGACTGGACATCAACCAGTTCTCAACGACCAAGCACGCACGTTACCATCTCGTTGAAAACAAGGGACAACCCAACGAGTCGAAGATTGAGCTCTTCTCGATTCTTGAGATCATTGACCGCATCCGCGAACTCGGGCGGCGCGGACTCACCATCCAGCGATACAAGGGGCTTGGGGAAATGAACGCCAAGCAGTTGTATGAGACGACAATGGATCCCAACAACCGTCGACTCCTCAAGGTCGACATCGCCGATGCCGCACTCGCCGACAGCGTTTTCTCCATGCTTATGGGCGAGGATGTACCGGCCCGCCGTGCATTCATTGAGGACAACGCCCTCAACGTGTCATCGCTGGACGTCTGATACCGTCTGATCGTCTCCGAATCATCTCACTATCATATTTGCAATGGATAATGTAAAACATCCGATCCTGCCCACGAGCATCACCGATATCATGCAGTCAGCCTACATTGACTATTCGATGTCGGTGATCGTGAGCCGTGCACTCCCGGATGCCCGCGACGGGCTCAAACCGGTCCAACGCCGCATCCTCTACGCCATGATGCGGGAAGGATTGCTGCACAACCGCCCCTTCGACAAATGCGCCGGGGTGGTCGGGGAAGTGCTCAAAAACTATCACCCGCACGGCGACTCGTCCGTGTATGACGCGCTGGTCCGCCTCGCGCAGAACTGGGTGATGCGCTATCCGCTGATTGAACCACAGGGAAACTTCGGCTCGGTCGATGGAGACTCAGCAGCAGCTTACCGTTATACCGAGAGTCGCCTTCGCGAGAGCGCCGAGGACATGCTCAAGGATATCGACGAAAACACCGTTGATTTCGTCCCGAACTACAAGGAAAGCACCACAGAGCCATCCGTGCTTCCGGCAGGACTGCCCGGGCTGCTGATGAATGGATCCACGGGGATCGCGGTCGGCATGGCGACCAATATCCCGCCGCATAACCTCGATGAGTTGATTGATGCTTTATGCGCGATGATTGACAACCCGGCGATCTCGGTCGACGAGCTCATTCACATCATTCCGGGACCCGATTTCCCGACCGGCGGTACCATCGCAGGCAAGTCCGGGATCATCGAATACATGAAGACCGGGCGCGGGATTATCCGCGTGAAGGGAACGCTCGACGTTGAGGAGCACACCCCGGGCCGTGAGCGAATCATCATCACGGAAATCCCCTACAACGTCAACCGCGCGACGCTCATCCAGAAGATCGCAGCGCTGGTTCAGGACAAGATCCTCGAAGGTGTCAGTGACCTGCGTGATGAATCCGACGAAAACACCCGCATCGTCATTGAACTGAAAAAGGGGGTCATTCCAAGGGTGGTGATCAACAAACTCTACAAACTCACCCCTCTTGAAAGCTCCTTCGGAGTCATCCTGCTCGCCCTCGACAAGAGACGACCGAAGCAGATGAACATCAAGGAGATGCTCGAGTGCTACCTCGACCATCGCCGGGAGGTGATCTACCGCCGGACCGAGTTCCGTCTCAAAAAAGTAACGGACCGGGCCCATGTGCTCGAAGGATACCTGATCGCCCTCGACCACCTCGATGACTTTGTGCGCATCATCCGGTCGTCCTCCAACCGCGAGGAATCCAAGACACGCCTCATGCAGGCCTACCCCATCACCGCGCGCCAGACCGACGCCATTCTCGACCTTCGGCTCTACCAATTGACCGGAATCGAACGGGATAAGATCAACGCCGAATACGCTGAGATTCAAAAACTCATCGCGGAATACAAAAACATCCTTGAAAACGAAGGAGTCCTGCTGTCCATGATTCGCGACGAGTTACTCGTTCTGAAGGCGAAACATACTTCGCCACGCAAGACCCAGATCACCATGGCGGAAGGCGAATTCCGCATGGAGGATATCATCCCCAACGAGGGCTGTATCATCACGGTATCCCACAAGGGATTCATCAAACGCACCAGCCTCAACGAATACCGTTCGCAGCGGCGCGGCGGCAAGGGCGTGATCGGGACAGGATCCTACGATGAGGATTTCATCGAGCACATGTTCACGGCGAGCACCCATGATTTCATCATGTTCTTCATGAACTCGGGGCGGGTTTACGTAGAGAAAGTCTACACCATCCCCGAGGGCACCCGCACATCCAAGGGCAGGGCGATCGCCAATCTCCTCGAGATCCAGCCCGACGAAAAAGTGGCGGCTATGATCTGCGTCAAGGAGTTTTCGGACACCCAACACCTCGTTATGGGAACCGAACGGGGAGTGGTCAAGAAGACCAACCTCACCCACTATCGCAACTACCGCCGTGGCGGTATCATCGGGATCGTGATCGACGAAGGCGACCGCCTCATCGGAGTCGAAATCACCACCGGACAGGATGAGGTGTTCATCCTCACCCGCAACGGTATGTCCATCCGCTTCCCGGAAACGGATATGCGGGACCAAGGGCGCGTCACACGCGGGGTCAGGGGTATTTCGCTCAAGGGCGATGACGTCGTCAAAGCGATTGGCGTGGTCAACTCCGAAGCCACCCTGCTCGTGGCCGGAGCCGATGGCGTCGGCAAGCGCAGCTCATTCGAGGATTTCCGGGTGCAACGTCGCGGCGGAAGCGGCATCATCGGGATCCGCAGCGCCGAAGTCGCCGGAGCGCTCCCGGTCAAGGATGATGATGAGATCATGCTCCTCACCATCCAAGGCCAGGCCGTCAGGATTCCCGTCAACCAAATCCGTGTTATCGGGAGAAGCACCCAAGGCGTGAGGTTGATCAACCTCTCGGACGGTGACAAACTCATCGGCATTTCAAGGGTCATTGAAATCGCCTCCGACGAGGCCTGATCCTTCAACAACTTGTGATTGAGAACGGGCAGGAACTACTATCCTGCCCGTTTTTGTTTCCCAACCGGATTTCGATTCATAGCCCCTAAGTATATGAAATCCCGTCTGTGCATCTCTGCGATTGCGTTGATTCTCGCGATCGCTATCTGGCTGCCCTTGCTTCACCTCTTTTTCCGTCCCGACATCGGGGACCTCGGCTTGGAAAAGGGGGTCTCCCGCATTGCGGACCAACTGGCCGCCCATCATCTCCAAATCTGGACGAATCCGGACCTCCGAAACCGGGAACTGGCTCAAATGCGCCAGCTCAATCCCGAATGGGATTTCATGAGCCGGACCTTCCTGGTTATGGCACTTGCAAGCATCGCATTGCGTGACGAATCCCGGATTCCGCAATGCCTGGAAACAATCGATCTTGTCATCGAAAATACTCTCTTAATCGAACAGGAGGACGGTTTTCAGGACTTTTTGCTCGGTTATGGATATGCCGATAATTGGAAAGTTCAACCACCCAAAAGCATCTTTGTGGATGGCGAGATTTCGCTGATGATCGGGGCCAGACGCATGGTAGCCGATCGCGCAGACTATCAACATCTGATGGCGGAGCGAATCGGGAACATGGTCGCTCAAATGACGCTGAGTCCAGTTTTGTCTGCGGAAAGCTATCCGGACGAGTGCTGGGTTTTCTGCAACACGATCGCACTGGCTGCCATACGACTGGGAGACGTATTGGACCACTCCAATCACAGTGAGTTTCTTCGAGAGTGGGTTGAGACTGCCAAGCTCCATCTCGTTGAACCACAGTCCGGGCTGTTGATTTCTGCCTACGCGGTTGACGGCACACCACTTCCAAACGGCCCCGGTCCCGAAGGCACCAGCATCTGGATGGCGTGCCATATGCTGCAAGTTGTCGATGGAGCGTTTGCGCAAGATCAGTATCAGCGAGCCAAAGCACAACTCGGTCGATCATTGCTGGGTTTCGGATACTCGCGCGAATGGCCCCGTGCCTTTGCAGGAGTGATGGATATCGATTCCGGACCCATCGTCCCGTTTGTTGAAGCCAGTGCCAGCGCGAGTGGACTCGCCCTCCTCGGTGCAGCGGGCTTCAGCGACAAAAAGTATCTCAGACAACTGATGACCTCACTCAACATCGCCGGATTTCCAACACGGAAAAACGGTACACTGTGTTATCAAGCAAGCAATCCGGTTGGCGATGCGGTCTTACTCTACGCACTGGTTCAAGGCCCACTTTGGGAAAAAGCTAAATGAAACAGTTTCTACATAGCGGGTTTGTCCGCCTCGCCATTGTCGTGGTAATGGCTTACGTGATCGTGTCGCTCTGCGGACTTCGGGAACACGTGTCGATCCTATCCGGAGTGGATGAATCCGGAACCATGCACCTTGTATTTGGCCTGATATACATCCTGAGCTACGCAGCATCTCTTGTTCTGGCTCCGGCCTTGTTCCTCGCAGCAATCATCGAAACAACACTCTCCAAAGTCAATGTCTTGAGCAGGAAAGGACAGGAAGGAAGGAGATTGGGTTGCTCAGAACTTCGAGAAAGGCAGCGCCTTCGAGCACCTGAACACGCGCCTTGAGCGTTTCGGGGGTGTCATCGGCCAACACCGGACAGCGTTTCTGCATGACGATGGGGCCGCCGTCCACGGTTTCGTTCACCAGATGGATCGTGCATCCGCTTTCCTTGTCGCCACTTGCGAGCACCGACGCATGCACCTCCAAATCCATCAACCCGCCATGCCTTGGAAGCAGCGAGGGATGCACATTCAGGATTCGCCCTTCCCATTCATTCACAAACTCACGGCTCAGAATCCGCATGTATCCGAGCAAGAGCACCAACTCCACGCCACGGGACTTCAACACTTCACTCACTTCCGCATCGTAAGCGACCCTGTCGCGCCCTTTTACGGGAATCGCAATTGACTCAATTCCGGCGTCTCTTCCCTTTTCCAGAATCCCCGCCTGGCTGCGATTCGAAACGACCAAGGAAAAATCCACACCCAAGCGGGACACTTTCCATGCATCCAGAAGTGGAACAAGACTGGACCCTCGGGTGGATCCCAATACTGCGGTTCTCACAGGTCGTTGATCGGAAGACATGATGCTCGGGTTCGGATTCAATCAAGATCGGCCGGATCATCTTCATCCAGGTCGAAGTCCGGCAAACCCTCCGCCTGATCAATGTAGTCCTGCAGAATGAGGCAAGCGGCCTGGGAATCAAGCTTTCCGCTACTCCGTTCATCCCTCAGTTTCTTTAACGACCAATGGCTGCCCGCATGACGTGAACTGAGCCGCTCATCCACTTTGTGCACCGGCAGGGTAGGAAACCGTTTCCCGATCTCAGCGACAAACGCATCCACCTTGCCGGTCATCAAACCCGTGCTTCCATCCATATTGTAGGGGTATCCCACGATCAACTCCTCCACCCGGCGGTCGCGGATCAAGGCACATAGCGCATCCCACCGGGCACTCACCTGCGAAGAGACGAGCGCCGGCAACGGAGTCGCAACACCGATCTCGTCGGCGTAGCTTATGCCCCAGCGTCTCTCCCCGTAATCAATTCCGAGCCTTCTCAAGCCGCCTCCTCGTTTCGTTTATGGCACGTTGTGACTAGTCCCGATCATCACAGAAAACGCCGGGTCTCCTCACGATCCCGAAGCTCCTTCAATAGTTTCTTGATTTGCTGGGCCTTGCTCCTCGGGCAAACCAATGTGGCATCTGCCGTGTGAACCACAATCAGATCCTCAACCCCCAGCAGGGCCGTTACCCGACCACCGTCATTGTAGACGATATTGTCGCGGCTATCCACCGCAACGGCCAGACCGCGCACAAGATTACCGGAGGCATCCTTGCCGGAATGACGTTCAATTGCTGGCCACTCGCCCACATCGTCCCAGTCGAACTCAGAGGGAATGACCACCGAGTTACTTGCCTTTTCCATCACGGCGTAGTCGATCGAAATCCGATCCAACTGCGGATATTCCGAAGCCAACACCTCATCCAGCGTCTTACCACCGCGCACCGCCTCCCGAATCCGGTCCAATCCATTCGCAAGTGATGGATGGTAACGGGCCATCGCCGCTCGGATGCTTTGGACCGACCACACAAACATACCGGCATTCCATAGAAATCGTCCGGACTCAACATACGCCTTCGCCGTGGCAAGATCCGGTTTCTCCACAAAACGCTCAACCTTGTTTCCGATTTCGATTCCGTCGGCCCCTTGCAGCGCAGCTCCTTTTTCGATATAGCCGTATCCGGTAGCCGGGTGGGTCGCTTCAATCCCAATCGTCACCAGATGATCACCCTGCCCCGCCAATGCAAACCCCTTCGCCAAAACATGCCGGAATCCTGCCGCATCGTGCACCACATGATCGGAGGGGAGGATCGCAAACACCGCATCCGTGTCGCGCTGCTCCACCAGCAAAGCCGCCAGACCCACAGCCGGTGCCGTGTCCCGGCCAACCGGTTCCGCCACGATATTCTCCGCCGGCAACTCCGGACACATCCCCCGTATGGCGTCCACCTG
>JAFGAQ010000391.1 GCA_016933595.1 Opitutales bacterium
GTTTTGCGGATTGTAATCCATTCAAATCCGTGCCATGAGTCGGGGATCCTCAACCCCGATTCTCGCGATGGATTTTGAAGTCTTTGCAGTTCTGTTGGCATTGGCGTTTGTCGTTGTGCCGTTTCCTTTTTGCATTTTTCTGCTGGTGCGCCAACGCAAGCTGGGCGACCGGATCCGGCGTTTGGAGAAACAGCTGACTGGACTCCAGCCGCAAACTCCCGTTTCCGGAAAAATGCCCGGGTCTGCCCGTTCCGTTTCGGGTGCGCAGCTCCAGGCCCCGATGCCTCATGTGGAGAAGGTCCAAAGTGTGGCGGTATCTTCAGAGGAGGCTTCGGCAAACCAACCGTCGGTTCATTCCGGATTGAGCGCTGTTCCGGTTGTCCCTTCTGTTCCTGTTGCACAATCGACTGCTTTGCCCGCCGGTACGCAGAAAGACCTTCCGCGGTCATCTGTTGAAAGAGCGGATGCGAGTGATCGGGCCCGCCGTTCGGGAGTGGAGACCGGAACGGGTGCCCGGGCAGCAGCAGGCGCACGAAGCCTGGCGGATTTGTTGCGGTCGGTCGGGATGCTCCCCCCTGAAAAAGGGATGGGGATTGAGTCCGGCTGGATTCAGTGGGTTGCTCCCCGTTTGGGTGGTGTTTTTGCTGTCTTGGCCGTTCTCTTCTTCGGGGTGTATGTCGCCCAGAACGCGAAACCGTGGGTGCGTTTCCTGGAGGCCTTTGCTGTGAGTGGAGCGGTATTCGGCTGCGGCATGTGGATAAGGGGGCGGAATCGGGCCTATGGGTCGATTCTCTCGACGGTTGGGCTCGGCATGATCTACACCACCGTGATTGCGGGGTATGCGGCTCCGGCGATCCGAGTGATTGATTCCCCGTGGGTGGGCATGTTGGCTCAAATGGCGGTGGTGATCCTGTCGATGGGCTTGGCCATGCGTTGGGCGGATCGTGGGATTGTGCTTTTCTCCCTCCTGCTCGGCATGGGCACCTCGGTTTTCTCCGCCTGGGTGGGGTTGCAGGAGGCTGCGCTTGCCGCAGGGGTTCTGGTTTTCGCTTCCGGTTATGTGTTTGCGCTTCGATGGGATTGGCGGCCTTGTCTGGTTTTTGCGTTGATTGGCTCGTCGCTTCCGCTTTGGACATGGGTGGTCCAGGATGTGTTGGAGATGGTGAAGGAGCTTCCCTACGAAGCAGCGGTGCTGGGCTATCTCGCCTTGATCGCGCTCGCATGTGGTGCCCTTCTCCATGCGCGAAAAGGGTCTGGTATCAGGCTGTTTGCGTCGGCGGGAACGCTAGCAACGCTTTCCGGGGCGATCCTGTTGGTATCGGGGTATGCCTGGTCGCGATGGGTGGTTGCGGATCTCGAGGATTTCTACGGGGTGATGGCGTGTGTCTACCTGTTGATTGCCGCGATTTCGTTCAGGCGCGACGAGGCCCGTGGGGCTTTCACGGTTTACGCGGTGGAGGCCAGTTTTCTGCTGACCTTCTGGGCTGTATTGGCCCTGAATACGGAAGCCCGCTGGTTGTTTGTGACCCTTCAGGGGACTTCCTTGGCCTTTCTGGCGCGCCGTAGAAAATCAACATGGATCGAATTGCTGTCGGTTGGCACCTTTGCCTATGGGTCCATATGGATGATCAAGGCGATGCCAGTCGGGTTGCCAATGGCATCCCTTCGTTCATGGATCTATTACGCCTATGGGTGGCTCGGACTGGGGACGCTGGCCTGGCTTCACGGTGGCACCAGCAACAATGTCCCTCGAAAATGGATCTACAGTGCACTGGGGGGTGCGGTGGCGGTATTGGCCTACTATGTGATCCGGTCTTCCGGCGTTGAGGTGTCATGGCAGATCCGTTTGCTTTTGCTGGGAGGCGTTCTGAGTGCGCTTTTGGCCTTCATTCCGGGAATGCGACGGTGGCCATTGTTTGCCGGGTTCGGTTTACTGCTGGTGCTCAGTTCAAGGCTCTACTGGGTGCTTCCCCAGCATGTTCCAGGTGGATTCGCGGTTGTGCTGGTGTGCCTGGGCGCGATTGGGATGTCCTGGGTTTACAAGAGGACGATGTCCCGCCGGCAAAAGGTGTTTTCGGAGTGGTTTCTGGACGGTTTGGCGGTGGTGAGCATGCAGGTGATGATGCTCCAGATTCTTCCGGATCAATGGCATGCCCTCTGGGCGTCCGCATTTGCCCTCATTCTGGCATTTTTGTCGTTGTGGCAATTCCGCGCACTCGGCGATTGGATTTTTCTTCCGCTGGTTCTGTTCGGGTTTGATGATCCTGAGGCATCTGCATCGATTTGGACCCGGATTGTTTTGCCCGGGATCGCGCTGATTGCGTTTGGGTGGACCGCATGGTTTCATCCCGCCAGAATCCGGACTTTCGTCTTCCTCAGATGGCGCAGGTTGTGGACGGTGGCTCTCTCCTTGTCCAGTATCATCTGGTGGACTTGGCTCGGTTCAAATTGGGCCGCCTGGTTTCATTTTGTTGTCTGGAGTATCGCCGGGGCATTGCTGATGCTTCCGGTTGTTCGTCTCCGGAGGGTTTCCTGGGCGGTTGCCGGTTGGACGCTTGCCCAGCTCGTGGTTTGGGGTATCGCGTTCTCGCAGTGGATGGAGGCGGATTACCATGGTGGCAATACGCCGGTCCTTAACGTGTCCTTCCTGTGGGCGGGTGCTCTGATTTCAGGAATGGCATTGTTATCGATATACTGGCTCGGGCGGTGGGCGCGCATTGGGGTGAGCCAATCCTCTCGCCGGATGCTGTTGTGGTTGCACTCCATCCTGCTAATTGGCGGTTCAATGCTATGGATTGCCTATCCTCCGCTGGATTGGAACTCCTATTACACGCCCCTGTGGGCGGTGATCGCGTTTGCTGGCGTTCTGTGCGGTGTAGGGATGAAGTGTCGGCCGCTTCGGATCGTGTCGCTGCTCATTCTGTTGATCCCGATCGTCCGTTTGTTTACCTATGACGTCACCCAGACGCTGCACCGTATCATCGCATTTGCCGCGCTGTCGGTCATGCTGCTGGTGTTGGGATACATCTACCAGCGGATTCGACCAAGCGAAGATTCGCTGGGGTGATCCGGAATTGCATGCGGGGTATCGGGCGCATGGATGAATCCGCGAAAAGCGTTTTTTGGGGTTGAGAAGGCAAGTCTGTGTGGCTACATTGATCCCATCATCATGGGAAGCGAAGTTGTCGACGATCATCTGCGTTTGTGTGAGGAATTGCTCACTCTGCTAAAGGAGGAAAACCGGAAATTGAAGCATCGGGGAGAAGCTCCCGATGAGGTGACGTTGGACCGCAAACGTGAGTTGCTCCCAGCTTTTGATGCTTCGCTTGCCGCAATGCGCGCGCTTCAGGAGCAGGAGCCCCACCTGCTCCCTGCGATTCGGGATAAGCTCAAGAATGCGCAGAATCTCATTATGAAGATGCTCCTGCTCGACCGCGAGAATGAACAGCTCCTCCTCAAGGTTATTGTGCCGGTTGTGAAACCGGAAGTCGCAAAACCTGGAATGCACACCTTGCGATCGATTTATCAGCGCAATCAAAACCCCAATTCCCAAGGCTGAGATCATTGGGTTTCAAAAATGCCCCCTGGCCACAGGTGTTCAGCGTCTTGAAATCCGCCTGTCAAAGGGATGCATTATACCCATGGATAGTGCGACGATTCGAGAAGTCTAGCGAGTGGAACGGATCGTCGTGGACGATTCGGGAATGCCCTCAACCCGGGCATTGAGCCGGATTTCGCCGGACTGCCCGGGAATCGAGCGGATGATGACCAGACACAGTCCGTTGAAAGCTTTTCGAGTGGTCGATGGAAAGGGCGTGAAGTCCGCAGGAAACCCGTTGTCGGTAGCAAGGATTTCGCCGGGGCCTTCGATTTTAAAAGTAAGCAGGCTTTGAGCATTGGCGACAAATCGTCCGTTTTCATCTTCCATTCTGACCGTGACAAAACTGAGATCCTTCCCATCGGAACGGATGGTGTCACGATCCGGTATCATGGCGATTTTTGCGATCGGGCCAGTGGTTGATACTTCGCTGTCTGCCCATTTGTCCCCGTCTTTGTATGCGACGACCTGCAATGTTCCCGGCTCGTAGATGACATCGTCCCAGCGCAGACGGTATTCGAACAGACCCTTCTTTTTGCGTCCGAGGGATCTTCCGTTGAGGAAGAGTTCGGCCGCGTCTCCGGAGGTGAAAACATGGACCGGGGTCACTTTCCCAATGCGTTCGGGCCAATTCCAGTGCGGAAGGATGTGGACCATGGGTAGATCGGGACGCCAACGCGCCTGATAGAGGTAATAACGGTCCTTCGGGAAGCCGGCGAGATCGATGATGCCGCAATAGGAGCTGCGGGCATTATAGTAGGGGGTGGGCTCGCCCAGATAGTCCCACCCGGACCACACAATTTCTCCGGCCACATAAGGGTTTTGGTCCTGCTTTTCAAACACCACATCCGGCGAGGATCCGAAGTCGACCGCGTATAGTTCATAGGCGCTGACTTCACTGGTGATGGAGTTGCCACCCATGCCGTCCCGGATCGGGCTGGTTTTCCCGGCCGTGACCGGGAAAAGGTAGGATCCCCGTGAGCTAAACGCCGATGCGGATTCACTGCTGACGATGACTTTATCCGGGAATGCAGCGTGGAATGCGGGATACATCGGAGGGGTGCGGATTCGGTCCGTTCCTTCGAAGATGGGATCCTGCCGGATGCCTTCTCCTTGATAGTTCAGGCTGATCAGGTCCATCGCCCGTGGAAATGGCATGTCCGGCTTTGCCCAGTTCATGGATGCCGAAGTGGGTCGGGTCGGGTCCTCCTCGCGCACAATGTCGCGCAATCGCGACGCGATAGCGGCTCCGTCCGCATCTGTGTATTGCTCGCCGACTTCGTTTCCGGTGCTCCAGATGATCACGGATGGATGATTCCGGTCGCGGCGGACCAAAGCCCGGATATCCTGCTCATGCCAGTCCGGGAAAATCAGGTGAAAACCAAGCCCGGTTTTCTTTTGTTCCCAGACATCGAAGGATTCGTTGAAAACCATAAAGCCCATCTCGTCGCAAAGATGGAGCAATTCGGGAGCTGGTGGGTTGTGGGCCATCCGGATGGCGTTGCATCCCATATCCCTGAGTATTTCAAGTTGGCGTTCGGCTGCTCGGCGATTGAATGCGGCTCCCAGCGCACCGAGATCGTGGTGTTGGTTAACCCCCCGGATGGGCACGTGTGTGCCATTGACGAAGGCGCCACGGTTGGGATCAAATTCGAGTGAGCGGATCCCAAACTTTGTCTCATAGCGATCGACCACAAGCTCGTTCACGCGGATTTCGCTTACGGCCACATAAAGGTTGGCGGCGCTCGCGGGAAGCGGTTGCCAAAGATCCGGGTGGTCAATGGATCCGGATCCGGTGCATGTCGCCGCAATGTTTGCCTCCACCTTCACCCCGGCGTTTTCAATCTGGAGCACCTCTTGTCCGGGTTTCCGGGAGTCGGGATCCCATGTAAAAACGCGGGTGGAGATATCGGCCTCAACCGCTTTCAGGCTTTCATTTGAAACCGATACCTCAATCGTAACGGTGGCGCGATCCTCCGACACTTCCGGAGTGGTGATTTTCGTGCCCCATTGGGCCACATGGATGGGGTGTGTCTTGGTTAGCCATACATCGCGGTAAAGTCCGCCTCCAACATACCAGCGCGATGAGTTGGGGGGATTATCGACCCGGATGGCCAATTGATTGACCTCTCCGGGATGAACATAGGGCGTGAGATTCAGGCGCCAAGAGGCATACCCGAAGGGCCATCCGCCCACGAGCTGTCCGTTGCACCAGACCATCGCGTAGGACATGGCGCCTTCGATATCCAGAAAGATCGATTTTCCATCGTCGGAACGGGGAATGTCGATTTGACGGCGATACCAGGCTGTCCCGTGGCTGGGTAGCCGTCCCATGCCGCCACCGATGGGGACATCATCGCCTTCATAGAAGGGACCGTTGATGGCCCAATCGTGCGGAAGGGTTACATCTTCCCAAATGCTGTCGTCAAAGTTCTTTTGCACAAAAGGGAAGTCTTTCCCAGGGCTGCCCTCGGGGCGCTTGTGTCGTTTGCTGGGATCTCCGATGAATGCATTGCCTGTCGGGAGGATCCAAGGCTTGAGAACAAATGTATCGGATTCGACACGGACCGCTTCGGTTGGCTGGGCATCCGCAGGTAAAGCATCCCATGAGTTGCTGCGGTCATCCGGCAGAACATCGTAGATCCAAGCATCCGCATCGGCTTCATCCGCGTAGCGCATGAATTTCCACCCACTATCGAGCAAAACACTTTCCCTGATGGGCGCATCTGATCTTTGTGGGGTTAGCTCTGTCGAGTGAAGGAGGCCGGCAGTGAGGATAGCGGCCAGGCAAAGACTGATAAGAAAGGTCCGGGGCATGTCAGGGGGTGTTTTCATGGCTTGGCTCAAACGTTTGATCCATCCCTGTCATAATCCGCCTGTGGGATCAAGAAAACTCATCGAATGGATGGATTGCCAGTAATGCTACTCCACAGTGAAGGGTATCCCATAAGCATGGATCCAACCCTCTGGATTGGTCCCGGGATCTGGTCCCGGGCGGGCGAATGTTTCAGAGTTGAAAACGTTCAAGGCTAACTTCACAAGGCAAACCGAAATGGAGCCCCGCGCACACCCATTCATCTTCGACCAGCACATAAGTATAGGCGAGGTCGAGGGGAATTGACCGGAGCTTCCGATCGGAGGACCCTGCGTAGCTGAGATCCGCTCCATTTCCCACCCGGGTTGCGCTCAAGACTTCGGATGACCGCAGGAGGGGGCGTGCGGTTAGGAGCACCTCGAAGAATGATCCGTGTCCGGTGTAGTGTGCCTCAACATGGGAAACCAGCCAGAGTTCGAGCGTGTCACTTTCGCATTCCGAACAATAGGTGATGATGATTTCGCGCTTCCTCAAATCCTCAGCCACCCGGATCGCTTCCGGTTTATCGAGATATGCCAACTGATCCGCATGGCAGATGGGGATGGAGGATATTCCGAGAA
>JAFGAQ010000058.1 GCA_016933595.1 Opitutales bacterium
AGGATTCCCAATGACCACTTGTTGAGGGAACCACCTCCAGATCCTGCGGATGCGGCGGATGCCACGGAGTACTCCGGTTCTTTGACAATCACGCGTCCTCTCATGTAGGGGTGAGGGGTGCACAGGTAGTCCCAGGTGTATTCGAAGGGTTCAAAGACATGGGAGAACGACTCTCCGTGGGCCAACAACGGCCCAGTGAATCCCTCCGCATCGTCGGGGGTATTCATGGCTGCTGCATTGTGGATACCGGCATACTCACCGGCCAGGTAAGTGAACACATCTTCGTTTGTCCATGTGACCTTTGTTCCCGGAGCGACCTGAATCACCTTTGGATGAAAGGAGTTTCCGATGATCGATACCTTCACTTCCTTCACTTCAGGACCGTAGACAACCGGTTCATCCGCCGGACTGGTTCCAATATGGAAGGGCGACACGATGCGCTGGGCCTTTGCGACATATTCCTTCATTTCTGCTTCGGTGTATGTCGGACCATCCGCGAGGATTACCGGTTCAGTCTTGGCGTTCCGATCCGCGACCATCAAGCCGATAGCCCCGCGACTGGTGGAACCAACCGCATGGGACAGCATGGTGTATGCACCTTCGTCCGGCGGGATTCTGAACTCGATCACCCATGAATCGGTGGGGCCAGCGGTGACGGATTGGCCACCCGGCATCATCGCGGCCGGATTGCCCTGCCAATACACGTAATCCCAGATGATTCCCACGATGTGGAAGGTCGACAACAAATTCGGTCCGATATTCAGAAAATACATCCGGACGTAATCACCGGGGCGCACCATGATCGGCGCCTCCACGTATTGGAACAAGCGCCCATTGAATGCCACATACGAAGGCTTGGATTCGATCGCATCTTTTCCCGACGCATAGATTTCGTGCTGGATCAGGTAGAGCTCCAGATCCGGGGCACGTCCCAAATCCTTCTCCAGCTGAAACTTCTCCGATTTCGGCTTCACGACCATCATGCCGTATTGTCCGAAGAGCACGTGCATCGGAATGGCATGTCCACCGGGCGCACAATGGTACATGTAGACGCCAGGAGTGGCCGCGCGGAACACCACCCGTCCGGTTTTCCCCGGATCGATCTTGCCCAGATACTTCGAGGTCTGGGTGTAGGCCGGATGAATCGAGGCCCCATGGGGGATTGTCCCCTTGTTCACGACCTTGAACTCGACGATATCACCTTCCTCCATGATGAACGTCGGCGCAGGCACCTTTCCGTTGGTGAGGAACCCGTCATACACGACACCGTTTCCGATGTAGGTCATGCCTTCGTGGAGGTCGATTGAGAAGCGCTTGTCGATCATCTCATCCGGAATCGACTGGGGAACATAAGAAGTAGTGGGGATACCGAGGGAATAATCCCGCTCGATAATCTCGATAAAGTCCTCCCCTTCGAAATACTCCGGCATCACTCCTCCGGACTGGACCCATGGCCCCGGGATGATTCCTGCCCGTGGCGCTGCAGACCGGGCCACGCCAATCGCGGATTCTGTCGGCACCATTGCACGGGAGGGACCGGGAACCTCAGGCGTTTCCGGGACATCCGGGTTGGCCGGAGCCGCAGAAGCCTCCGGATTGGCCCCAATTCCTGTGGTTTGTGCGATGATCTCCACCAGATGAGGTGATCCCAATCCGCCCAGATTCAGGTTCCGCTGACGCTCCATCGCGGCTTTCATATCGCGACCGGCCGGAGTGTCGGCCCGTTCATCCGCCACCTCCTGAGCAAACGCCACGTTACAGGCATCGCAACCATGCAAGGCGTCCCCGATCGGCAGGAAAACTGCGATCCACAGGGCGAAACCCACAGCACCTGATCCCCACACACGGGACAGGAATGATACGGTGCGATGTGTCCATTGATGAAATGTTTGTCCTCTCATAAATATCCTCATTGGGAGTTGGAATTCATCACGCCCTGCCCGGATGCGTTACCCTGAATCGGGTTCGCATGGTTCGAAACAGCAAGCAAAGGAAGGGTCCGGCCGATTCCGATCATGTACCAACCCAACGCCACCATCATCATGAGCGCCGCGACCCGCACACCGGTGGGATCACCCATAAACAATGCGGCAGCTACATTTGCAGAGCCCACAATAGTCAGCAGCGAGACCACTTTCGAAATGCTCCGGGTACCCAGCCCGACCTGCTTCAATCTCCGCGCCCATAAAGTGTCCTGCTGATCCGATAACAACGGAACAATCCGGGGTCCGAGACCAAGGATCGCCAGAGTGAATGGCCCGAATAC
>JAFGAQ010000392.1 GCA_016933595.1 Opitutales bacterium
AGCCCGAGGTCGAGGGTTCGATTCCCTCCCCTGACACCAAATCCGGATTCGAAGGCTCCGGGTCTATCATCGAACAAAAGCACCACGCATCCAATATACATGCGTCAATCGCGGTTGATGCCCAAGGCTTCGTCTAGCGAATCATCAGAAGCGACCGGATAAGAAGCACATGCTCCCTCAGAGGAACGTGGCTGCCGGAGCGTTCCATCCAGTCAATGGCTTCTTCCACGATTCGATACCCTTGTCTGTGTAGCTGAAGCAGAAGCTCAAGATCCATTCCAAGTCCGTCAATCTTCAATCGCCCACGAATCGATGCATAGGCAGCTGACTGGATCATTTTGAACCCGCACTGGGTGTCCTCTACAGGCAAATGTAAACGCGCATGCACCGCCCTTGCAAAAAGATGCCCTATCATTTTGCGATACCATTTCCGGCGAACACGGTGTCCGGCCGTTCCCGTTTTCCACCGGCTGCCGATGATCGCATCGGCGGTATTACTCCCATCAAGGGCAAGCCGAACCAAACGGATCACGTCATCCGCAGGAACAGCCCCATCCGCATCCACAAAACCGAACCAGTCATACCGCCGGGACGAGGCGTCCCATGCGGCCCGGATGGCGGCCCCCTTTCCCTTATGGGAGGCGAGCCCGATAAGCGGCAAGACACATCCGCGTTCCTCATGTGTATCGAGCAGGAGCGCCAACTTCTTGAATTCCCCCGGACCCGATCCGTCATCCACAACCTGTAGATCGACGTTCAGATCACCTTGAGCCAGCTGATTCACCAGATCAGACAAAAACGCAGGAAGCCGCTGGCTTTCGCGATAGCAGGGTATTGCGAGGAGACAGGAACCCTCCGGCCTTCGATTCACCATTCCCCCTTAGCCAATAAGATCATAGGTTCGCGTGCCGAGCTCATAAGCCCTTCCAACGGAAGTGCGGTATTCCCGTGGTGTCTTGCGGACGATTTTCTTAAACACCCGAGTGAAATAACTCGCATTCCGGTAGCCGCAGGCATCCGCTGTTTCTTCGATGTTCAAAGCTGTGGTTTCGAGCAGGTTCTTGGCCAGTTCGACCCGGCTGCGGTTGATGTAATCGGTCAAAGCAAGCCCGGTCTCCTTCCGGAAAACATGGGACAGGTAGTCGGGTGTGCATTGGACGTGATCCGCCAATACCCGAACCCCCAAATGCAAGTCTGACAGGTGTTTCTTGATGTATTGCTGACAGATCACGACCTTGAAGGAATCCCGGGTTTTTGGCTCCTCTTCTCCTGCGGCCAAATGCAAGAGCATCGAAAGGTGGGCGATCAGGAGCCCCCTCATCACGTTGGGCGAAGCATCACCATGCCGACGAAACCAAGCCACCGCGTGCTCCAAAAACGCATGGGGCGGAGGCGCCTCCGGCTCGATCCTGAACCCCTCCCTGCGGGATTTGTGCATGCAGGCGAAACCGTCTTCCCCCCGCACCCCGAGATGCGCAAAAACCCTTTGCTGGGTGTGATACGAAACCACCACATTCATGAACGCGCCCAGATCCTTGTCGTTGTGGGCCTTTTCCCGATGGGGAATACCGGCGGGTATTATCAACATGGAACGGGGCTCCACCCGCACCGATGCCCTCGGCATCAGAACCTCACTCACACCCGAAAGCTGGATAAACAACTGCGGTGTGCTGTGATGGTGCAATCCAGGAGAAGCCAGTGTGGCATTCTGATCATCCGGAATCAGCAGATGATTGCGCTCCGCCCGGAGACGATCCACCTCCTCATGAACCGCGGAAACAAAAATCCGCCGGAACGCTTTCCGGTCCTCTTCCAGATCTTTTCCACCGTTCTCGCTCATTCAGGAATATTTCAATTATTCAAAGATTAATATGCGCTTTCTCAATTGAGTTGAAAAGACGAGATCTCCAAGATATGTGCCATAACCGCCCGTTTTTTGCAACAATTCTTGGAAAAGACCGGTGGAAAACGTCCATCACCCCTCTCCGAAGCACCGGCTCCCCCTGCCCTGCCAGGAGAAAAACCCCTGAGATCCATGACATCCGAATCCCCCTACGCAAACCGGAACAAGCTATTCCTGGGCAGTTGTTTTTCTCTCATTGCCACATCCGTGTGCTTCGCCGTGGTCGGCGGAGTGATGGGAGCTCTCAAGCAGCAGTTCATCTTGTCCAACGAACAAGTCGGCCTGATTGGCGGAGCTGCCTTATGGGGTTTCTCAATTTCGATCATTCCACTCGGGTTGCTCTGCGATACGATCGGCATGAAAAATCTTTTGCGCTTCGCCTTCCTTTGCCATTTGGCAGGCGCATTGATCATGATCTTTGCCTCCGGATTCTGGATGCTCTTCTGCGGAGCATTGGTCCTTTCGCTGGGGAACGGAACTGTGGAGGCCGCATGCAACCCCCTCGTGGTGACGCTTTATCCGGAACAAAAAACCCGAAAGCTCAATCATTTCCATGTATGGTTCCCGGGAGGTATCGTGATCGGTGGTCTGGTCACCTACGCCATGGATTGGCTCAACATTGGCAACTGGCAATGGAAGATCGCATTGATCATTGTTCCTGCGATCATCTACGGCTGGCTGATGTTGCGGGAAACCTTTCCACAGACCGAACGGGTCCAAAAGGGAATCTCATTCGAGGGTATGGTCAAAGCCGCTTTTCTGAGTCCGCTCTTCTGGGCACTCTTCATTTGCATGGGGATCACCGCATCCCTTGAACTTGGACCCAATCGCTGGGTGCCGGCGGTGCTCGAATCCGGCGGTATGCCGGGAATCCTGGTTCTGGTCTACATCACCGGGCTGATGGCGGTGCTCCGGCAGTTTGCCGGTCCGGTCATCCACAAGCTCTCGCCAATTGGAGTCATGCTCTTTTCATCCATCGTCACCGGAGCGAGCCTATACTGGATGAGTAGCGCCGAGACGCTATCCATCGCCTTCGCATCCGCGACGTTTTTCGCGATCGGAGCTTGCTACATGTGGCCCACCATGATCGGCATCGCCAGTGAACGGATTCCGGAAAGCGGTGCTCTCGGTCTCGGAATGCTGGGCGGGATGGGCATGCTTGTTGCCGGCGCCATCACCTCGCCGATGATGGGCACCGTTGCCGATCGCTACCTTCACGAGCACCTTCCCGTCGCGGAAACCGTATCTGTCCTTGAACAGGTCAGTGATCAGTATCCGGTTTTCGCCGCCAATGTTTCTGAGGAAATCATACGCGCCGAAATTCTCGGGGCAAAATCCGGAGTCGATGCGGTACTTGAATCCTACAAAACATCCGGTACCTTACCAAAAGATCAGACCGCGAATGCGATGCGCAATGCCATCACCAACGCACCAGCCGAAGCCGCATCCATCCGGGACACGCTATCCGGCATCCTGGGACCCTCCGATAACTATGGGGGAAGGATGTCGTTCCGCTACGTTGCACCGTTTGCCATCATCCCGATCGCATTTTTTGCGGCCATATTCCTGCTCGACAAACGCAGGGTGGCCCGCCCATGAGAAACCTCAGGAGCCACTCCGGTATAGCCCCTGAAACCCTGAATCCAAACACAGGAGTCACCCGCATCCACACCCGTCATGATTGAAAACCCCATCTCCCGCCGATCGTTCATCAAAGGGCTTGGCGCATCCGCCGCCACCTTTTCCATCCTGCCGTCGCGCATCCTTGGACAGACCATTGCACCTTCTCCCAACAACAGGATCAACATCGCCATCATCGGCGTTGGAGGAATGGGAGCCGTAGCCGTAAATGAACTGGCAGATCAAAACATTGTGGCGTTTTGCGATGTCGACGACCGCCGGGTCTCCGCTGCCATGGAAGAAGGGGACCGCTCAATCCGGGCATCCGTTGAGAAAAACAAGGGCGCCAAATGGTTCAAAGACTTCCGGAAGATGTTCGACCAAATGGGCGACCAGATCGACGCAGTCGCGATCTCGACGCCTGACCATATGCACTACGCCATCGCGATGTGGGCGATCGGGCTCGGAAAGCACGTCTATGTCCAAAAGCCGCTCACCCGGACCATTGGGGAAGCCCGGCGACTCACACTGGCAGCGCGCGAAAAAGGAGTCATCACCCAAATGGGAAATCAGGGACACTCAACCGATGCAACCCGTGTCATAAAGGAATGGATTGACGCCGGTGTGATCGGAGAGGTCAGGGAAGTGCACTGGTGGACCGATCGCCCCATCTGGCCCCAGGGAATGGCAGACCGCCCGAACCCACCCGCCGGCAATGGTGCGGTTCCGAAAGAACTCGACTGGGATCTCTGGCTCGGATCAGCACCCGAACGTCCTTATGATCCCGCCTATGTCCCCTTCAACTGGCGGGGCTGGTGGGATTTCGGCTGCGGGGCACTGGGCGATATGGGCTGCCACATCATGGACGCCGCATACTACGCCCTCAACCTCGGGCATCCCACCATGGTCGATCCGATTCTCACGGCCAACTCCAAGGAAGCCGCGCCTAATGCGTCCGTGATTACTTATCATTTCCCTTCCAGAGGCAATATGCCACCGGTCAAAGGGATCTGGTATGATGGCGGATTGCGCCCCGCACTGCCCCCCGGGATACCGCTGGACCTCGAAATGCCAACCAACGGCTCATTCATCATTGGGGAAAAGGCCACGGTATTCGTTGATGGTTGGTCAAATAGTGTCCGGATTGTCCCCGAAGCGCGCATGCTGGAACTGCGCTCCACTTTCCCGAAACGGACCCTGCCACGGGTGAAAGGCGGACCCTTCGCGGAATGGTGCAAGGCAATCCAAGGCGGTCCGGCCTGTGGTTCCGCCTTTGACTACTCCGGACCTTTCACCGAAGTGGTGAACCTGGGCAATGTAGCGATTCGTGCGGGGAGAAGGATCGAATGGGATCCTTCGACAATGACCATCCCCAACGCACCTGAGGCCAACCTATTTGTGGACAATGACTACGAATACCGGAAAGGTTGGGGCATCTGACGCTTTAGCCCAAACGGATTGAGACATCCGGGAACCCGGCAGGCGAACCGGACATGCCATTCGGGGTTTTCCGATGACCGGCCCGGGAACTACCAACAATCCTTCCGGAAGGAAAACGCAACCGGAGACCGATATTTACCTACATTAAGCCAAACTTCATTCACCACCATGCTAAAAAACTGGACCAATCACACATGGGCGTTTCTGTCGCTCCGCCTTTGGATCGGCCTGCGCTGGCTGCTCGTCGGCCTCGAAAAATTCGAACTCAACGGAGCCTATTCTTTCGCCAACCACAGCGAAAACATGGAACGCATGGCAACCGGCATCGCCAACAGCACACCGCTGCTGCCTGAATGGCTGACGCGGATCTACACCTGGCCACTCGGCTATATCCATGTGGCGTTGGGCATCGTTTTGCTACTGGGCATCAAAACCCGCATCGCCCTCATCTTTTCGTCACTGATGTTCATCTCCCTGAGCATTGGGCTTATGGCGGTTTCGGAGGAGGAAGGGATCGCATGGCTGGCTATCCACATGCTCCTCAATGTGTGGGCCCTCACCTTGCTTCAACACAACCGGCTCGCTCTCATCCAGGATCGACCCACCCCTTCCGCGCAATGAACCCCACACCAGAAGACCCTAAGCGGGAATATTCGCTTTCGAGGCGGGATTTCATCCGCACCTCGATGGCCGCCGGAACCGGACTCCTCATGACCGGACCCGCTATCCTCAACGGACAAGCCACCTCTTCTGTCACGCGGGATCTGAAAGTGGCGATCATCGGAACCGGTTCCCAAGGTCGCGTCCTGCTCGAAGCCTGCTCCGGGATCCCCAACATCCAGTTTGTGGCGGTGTGCGATATGTGGGACTACAGCCTCCGGTATGGACAGGGAATCCTGCGAAAGCGCGGCTTCAAGCCAAACCCTTACGAGGACTATCAGGAAATGCTCTCGAAGGAATCCAATCTCGATGCCGTCATTATCGCGACGCCGGACTTCATGCACGCAGAACAGACCAATGCGTGCTTACGCGCCGGGATCAATGTGTATTGCGAGAAGATGATGTCGAATTCAATCGACGGTGCCCGATCCATGGTCCAGACCGCCCGCGAAACCGGCAAATTGCTCCAGGTCGGCCACCAACGCCGGAGCAATCCACGTTACCTGCATGCCAAACACCGCATGCTCGGAGAGGCCAACCTTTTAGGTCGTATCACCCACATCAATGGACAATGGAACCGGGCTGTCGGTGAAGACCTCGGATGGCCCAAGCGCCACGAGATCAAGCCGGACCAACTCGCCCGCTTCGGTTATGAAAACATGCATCAGTTCCGCAATTGGCGTTGGTTCAAACAGTACAGTGGCGGACCGATCTCCGACCTCGGAGCCCACCAGATCGACATCTACAACTGGTTCCTCGGCACGCCGCCCAAATCGATTATGGCAAGCGGCGGCCTAGACTACTACAAGGA
>JAFGAQ010000393.1 GCA_016933595.1 Opitutales bacterium
ATGGTGATCCGGGCCTACGAGGATCTTCTGGATCGGCAGCCGAATCAAAGCGAGATCGATCACTACGTTCAGGTGGCCTATTCGGAGAAGTGGGAAGAGAAGAAGCTCCGAAAGATGATCCGGGAAAGCCGGGAATACCAATATGATCGCCCGCATCAGATGATCAAAAAGGCCTACAACGAGGTGTTGTTGCGTGAGCCGGATGGGACGGCCTTTGAAGGGCTGCGCAAGCAGATTGCCAAGAACAATTGGGACTACGAGCGGGTGAAGAAGCACCTCCGCGAAAGCCCGGAGTATCGCACCCGGACGGTTCCGGAGCTTGTGAAGAAGGCCTACCGTGAGGTGCTCGGGCGTGAGCCGGATCCGCAGGGATTTGAAGCCTACCGCAAGCAAATGTTGCAACAGAATATGAGCTATGAGGATATGGTATCGAGCCTGAAGAACAGCGATGAATACCGTAACCGGAAAAAATCCAAGCCCTGAGCGCTTGGCCTCCGGTGTTCCATTCGCTCGCTGCGGTATCTTACGGGAGGGGGCGGCAAGCCTGTCCTCTTCTTCTCTCATCACCCCTGCCGATGGATGATCTCCGGTTCGATTTTGCAAATCGCATGAAACAACCGCTGCCAGAAATCTCCGGGAGTTTCCGATCGCAGAGCCTTCCGGATTCGTCTTCACCCCGGCATGTAGTCCGTGCCAGATCAGGACTGCCTTGTCCGGACCTGTGGCTGTTTGAACTAACCCCTCAATCCGTCCCCGGGAATCGATTCTGATTCGATGTTTACTCAGCGGAACAGACCTCTCAGTTGCGTTTTTTGCTGCACCTCAAGATTACGTAGGAACTCTGTTCCCAAACGTCTCCTTGGGTGTTGACTTTGTCGGTGCTTTCCTTTCAAGATCTCCCGACTTTCCGCCCTTAAGACAATAGTACCGTATTCATGCCCCCTCTCCAGAATTTCCCATGTGCCGGCAAGGCAATCACCCTGCAAGCCCATGGCGATCTTACCCTGCCAGCATGTGACCAGAGGAACCCAACCCCAGCAGGTTTCTTGAGCAGCACGCGCGTCACGACTGTCAACCGCAGCTTCATTCCCTTTGGAGTTCTCCTGATCGTCTTTCTGGTCGTTTTTGCGAATGGGCTCTCTGCGGCACAGCGTATGGTCGTCCCTCCTCCCCCGGTTGAAACATTCCCAGAAGCAACCCGGGCGATCGACCAGCCGATCACCTACCGCGAAGCCACCGACAACCAACTGGTATGGCATACTCCATGGGGCTATAATCGCGAAGAGAACCGACTTCGGACTTACCCTCTGGTTGTCTTTGGGCCGCACAAGGAAGCAACCCTGTACTTCACTGAAGCGATCCGCAAACGTTTCCCCGCATTCTTTTTCGACTATGGAAAAGACGGGGTTACCGCTGGAGAGACTCTTTCCGCGTTCATTGACGCCCGCATGCAGGTTCAGGGATACCGGATCGATCTGAACCGCATCTACCTGACTGGATGGTCCCAAGGCGGATCGGGGGGCTACAACACCATTCAGGGCATGCTGAATCGGGGTAAGTGTTTCGCAGCATTCATTCGTATCGCCGGGCAGTCGAATTCTGTCCTCCCGTCCGGAGCAATGGACAAGATCGCCATCTCCATGCATATCGGGTTGGAGGATACTGGCACCAGGGTGCAGGTCTCCCGGGATCTCTATGCCTACCTACTCAACCATCCATCCAACTCGGACGCGGATGAAGCGGTTTTGAACGAACCCGCGTTCGGGAGGACAACCAAGGTGTTGAGTCGCAACGGGGTCGATATCATCCGATACTCGGAGTATCCCGATATGGGCCATACCCATGCCGAGCCCTATTCGGATCCCGCGATCTTTGAATGGCTCATGACGCGGGCAATCAGCAGCAATCCTGTCTCCACGGCCTCGCTCACTTTGTCGGCTTCCGGAAATGGATCCACCCTTCCATCTGGCGGCACCCATACGGTCAACACGGGTTCTCCTACCGCAATCTCTGCCACACCCGACGCTGGCAATGTCTTTGTCAACTGGACGTCAACCGGAGGTGCCAGCATTGCAAACCCAAACGCCGCGAGCACAACCGTTACGGTTTCCGGAAACGCAACAGTGACTGCGAATTTTTCGGAAACAGGGGGCAGTACAAATGATTGGACCATCCTCAGCCCCAGTGCTGCAGGCTCTGCGGTTTCAGGATCCTATTTCCCTCTCGACCACGCATTCGACGCGCAGCCCAGTTGGGATTCCAATGCAGGGGCGCCTGTGGGCGGAGTTGCTGGAGAACATGCCCCAGCGTATGCTAACCGATACGGGTATGTGGATTTCGGGCCTGATTACAACAACCTCCGGATCGTCGAAACCTGGACTCGCTACCGGACTTATTCGAGTGGCGACCAGGGTGCTTATGCCGAACTATGGTGGGACAACAACCCTGGCATCGACAAAGTGGATGCGGTTGCTGAGCCTCGATTCAACTTCAATTCGGCCCAAGGATTGCAAAATACAGGGGAGAACGAAATCTGGGTGAGAGACTCCAATACCAGCAGTTTTCCCATCACTCCTCCTCGTCGCTTTCTGATCCTCCGATCTCCGGATTCTGTGACTGGGAGAGCCAAGGAATACGCGTTTGTCGGATACATCGAGGCGACAGGGAACACGCCTCCAACCCTGATCTCTCCCGGTAACCAAACGGTGCAGGTTGGCCAGACGATTATCATTCAGTTGGAAGAGGCTTATGACCCCGATGACGACGATACGCTATCCCTGTCCGCGTCAGGCAATCAACCCTGAGAAGCGCCGAATTCGAGCCAGGGAGGAAGGCTAGCAAAAAACGCGAGCCGGTGAACAAGAACCACATCGGATCGGCAATGTGTGGACCCTTTCACAGGCTGGTGTGGGCCCCGATTCGATAGTATTCCATCTTTCAAAATCAGACTCCGGATCATGGTGAAGTCTGGCTCGCGGTAGAAAAAAGAAAGCCACGGCTTCAGCCATGGCCTCCGGTGTTCCATTCGCTCGCTGCGGTATCTTCCGGGAGGGGGCGGCTTCAGCCATTCGACGAGGCTCATGGCAAGCCTGTCCTCTTCTTCTCTCATCCCCCCTGCGGATGGATGAGCTCCGGTTCGATTCTGCAAATCGCATGAAACAACCGCTGCCACGAATCTCCGGGAGTTTCCGATCGCAGAGCCTTCCGGATTCGTCTTCAACATGGCATGAAGTCCGTGCCAGATCGGGACTGCCTTGTCCGGACCCGTGGCTGTTTGAGCTAACCCTTCAATCCGGCATGGGGCCGCGATTCGGGGAGGGGCGGAATTATCAGATTCACGCGAGGGTTTCCTTTCATTTTGACGCATCGGGAGTTTTATCCGATTCTTCCGGGTAACTGCTCAAGTTCACTGACACCAATCCATCAAATCCGATCATAATATTCAATTTTGGATTTCTCCCCTCTTAACCCTCTCTTTTAGTGGGAGACTCCTTTAATGTAATATTCAGTTATTGGTTCTTTTCAGTAGTTCATGAAACCTCTTTTTCAAACACTCATTTCTGTGGTGGCTTCGTTGCTCATTACGGTTGCCGTTTATCACAGATCCACTCCGCAGTGCCCTATCTATTATCTGACCGTCACCCTTGAAAATCCGCAGGCTAGTGTGGCCCAGATGTTCTATGATACAGGCAAGGGTTGGAGTGAACAGGAGTCAGCAGTTGCCGCCTATCAAGGCTACTTCCACACGCGATTCCTGCTACCGAAGATATCGATCCATGGCATACGATTCGACCCCACGACGATACCCGGGAATTCCATGCGCATCTTCGATATCCGGATTGCGGACGACCGAGGAGTTGACCATGAGGTCATTCCATTAAGTAGACTACAACCCGCGAGCGGAATCGACTCGTTCAACCTGCGCGACTCCTCAATCGAGCTTACCTCCGCTCCCGGGAATGGAGACCCTCAGCTTATCCTCAACATGCCAGGTAGCCTGGATCCCCAATCGTTTCCCCAGACTTATCTACATCCCTTAGCCCTTTGGCACATTGCCCTCATCTTTATCACCTTTTTTGTTACCATTGCCGGTTGCTGCCATTTAATCACCCCTGCAGTAATTGCCGCGTATCACTGGTTGCGCTCTCAATCGAGCCCATTAGGCACCCCAAATGCTCTGCAAGTTGGCTTTTTCAAGGTGGCTCCGATACTCAGTATTGGCCTGATGATCGTAATCGTGCTGAATCTCTTCTTCGCTCTCCTATTCAGCCTCAATTATTACTTTCTGATGGATGACTTTTGGGTGCTCGATATCGCGAAACATAACTCTTGGATCAATCTGTTCAACGAAGCGCACATCAGCTTTTATCGCCCCCTCGTTTTTACGCTTTTCAAAATTCAGATCCACCTTTTCGGTTGGGAAGCTCCAACGCTTTTCTCCATCGTCTCACTGCTCATTCATATACTGAATTGTAGCCTTTTGGCATGCCTCGTTTGGAGACTCATCGCGGACCTGCGCGTCAGTGTGTTTGCAGGCGTGCTCTACTTTCTCAATCCCTGGGCGGGCGAGTCCACCTTGTGGTTTTGCCTACAGTCGGATCTTGCAGCTGTCACTGGTTCACTCATCGTGTTGCTTATCGGGCTTGATTTGGATTCAGACGGTAAATCCTCCCGTTTGCGCTTTCTATGGGTGCCACTCGGCCTGTTCTCAGCCTCACTCTTCGCCTATTTGGGTAAGGAGTCTGCGCTCACTTTACCGGCCGTATACGGACTGATATTGGCCATTCGCTACCCGGTAAGGGCGATTTTCAGGAATCCTCGATTCTATGCTAATATGGGCGCAGTCTGCCTCTCTCTGATGATCTACATGTATTTGCGATCACGATTCCTCTCGGCATTTGGCGGGGCCTATGGAAACTACTTTGAGCTACTGCGCAACCTCAACCTCGCCGAGTTGCTCCATCCATTTGTGACTCCGGCAATCGCGCAGGACAACGCCTTCTACACGGCCCTCACATTCCTTAATATCATGCTCATGGCCTCAGCGCTTATCATGGCAGCATCGGGTAGATTCCGAGCGTTCATATTGCTGGCTCTCGCCTTTGTAGTTTCACTACTACCCATTCTGAATTTCACCATCCCATTCAATAGCTCAGCGGGCACCCGCTGGCATTACCTGCCAAGCGTCATCATGGTGTTGCTCTTGGCTTACGGGATGCATGCTGCATTTATGCATGCGAGATCAACATATCTGCAAAAGGGCATTATCC
>JAFGAQ010000059.1 GCA_016933595.1 Opitutales bacterium
ATGGGCTATGCGGGGATCAGTCTGGGTTTTCTGGGCCTCGGGGCATGGGTTCTGAAGCGAAGGGGCTTCGGCATGCTTTTGGTTTGGGGTGGAATTACGATTGTTCTATTGCTATGGGCCGGGCAGTCGTCGCGCTTCTGGCAGATCACATCCCGGATTGGCGGCACTCTTTCGACGACGGTGGAGGAGTTCGCCAGCGAGCGGGTGGTTGAGGGCGGCGGGGGCTTTGGACAGATGGAAGGATTGTCCAGTCGCAGTAAATTCATGCAGTTCGTGTTGTCCCATGGATCCCGGACCCATCCGTCTCCAATCAGGTCTGATCTGAAGATTCCGTTTTCCGTAACGAAGGATGAACTGATGACGTTCTACCACCTTTCCGGTGAGCCCCGGGCCGGTGGCTTCGGGCCCTTGGGTTCCGGAATCATCCTCTTGAGTTTGCTGGCGGCGGTTTCCGGCCTGCGGTGTAGGATGGGGGGAGGTGGAGGAGCCCTGTTTGTCGGATTGATGGCATTGGTGCCGCTTTGTCTGGTTCCGGTGTTCTGGGCCCGCTGGATCGGTCATTTGTGGGTCGGGTTCATGCTCGTTGGCTTGCCCTGTTTAAAGGGGATATCGGCCAAGGATGGCTTCTTTTCAAGGGGCTTGCCTTTGCTGCGATTGTTTCCGTTCCGGGCGTTGGGATCTTTCTGTGGGTGGGTGCTTATCGCGTCAGCTTGTGTGAACGGTTTGCTGGTGTGGGTGCCCTATGTTTCGGGACATCTTGTTGCCGGGCGTATTCTCAACGCGCAGCTCGAGGTGGTGCGGCATCTTGAACAACCCGTGACATCATTTGTCGGTTGGTCCGGTGCCTGCCGTTTCTGGATGATTCGGGAGGGTGTTGCTTTCAACCGGGGCTATTTGACCGGGCTTCCCTTCACTCGTTTGTTTCGAGCTGAAACACGGGTGTTCCTGACCAATGAGAGCCTGGATTGCCCATTTGATTCAAGCCGAACCATCCGCCAGCGCCTCAACGAAATACAGGAAATGTCCAAGTGCTTGCAGCCGGGTCAGTTCTATGCTGAGATCATTGATTTTCCGGATGAAGCGTAACTCCCAGTCAATTGCCATGCGTTTGTTCAGGTGCATCCCGGCCCGTTTGAGGGAACAGGCCAAACGCCTGTTGGTGTCGGATGGACACAGAGGGGGAGTGCTGGATGAATGGCGTGCCATGCGTCTCGCCAATGGTTCAAAGAGGGCATCCCAGTTGTCCAGATTTTGCAAAGGCCGGATTCTGGAGGTCGTGGGAGGCAGTCTGGAGGGTTTGACGGTTATGGAGTATGGCGCGGGTTTTTTGATGGCTGAACCGTTGCTCTACTCGATGTACGGAGCCGGACGGATCGATGCGGTTGATTACAATCCGGTGCTTCGCCGGAAGGCATTGAGGCACTACGCAATGCATTCGGATTGGACGGAGGCCATGGAGGTCGCGGCTTCCGTTATGGGTAGCCAGAAGGTTTTGGATTGGAAAGCCCGTCTTGACCGTGCCTTGATGGGCTCTTCGGAGGATTGGTTTGAGGCGCTTGGCATCCACTATATTGCTCCCTACGATGTTACCGCCCGGAAAAACCTGGAGCCCAGCTACGATTTGATCGTGTCCCAATCGACAATGGAGCATGTCCCGTCCGCTCAGGCAGCCTCTATCATGCGTTCCCTCGGGCGCTTGGTCAAATCGGGTGGAAAGATGTACCATTATATCCATTTGGAGGATCATCGTGACTTCAACCGCGATCCTTTTGCTTTTCTGGGAGCGACGGATGATTATGAGGACGGTCAGGCGGATGCGAGGGGCAACCGCCTGCGGGCCTCCGAGTGGATGCGGATTCTTGAAAACGTGGAGGGTTTCGGATGGGAAATGTATCCGCATCCGATCCGGAGCGATGTTGTTTTGCCATATCCTTTGTTGGAAAGATATCGCACTTGTGATCCGGCGGATCTGATGACTTCGCATCTCACGGTGAAAGGGTTCCGGCGTTCCTGAACGGTGTTTGTGTCCACCACGTTATTCCGATGAGAGTCCTTCAGGTCATACCTTCGATCACAAACTACTTCACGTTTTTGGACGAGTTGACCGGCGCTTGCATGGATGCCGGCGTGGAAATGGGCTTGGCCGCTTCGCCCGTCCACTTCAGGGGAGTATCCTGCTACGACTCAAAACCACGTTGTGAGTATTTTCCTGTTGCGCTGCCCCAAGGGATGAATCCCCAGGCTCATTTTCACGCCGCCGCCGCCTTGCGTCGACTTGTGGATACCTGGCGTCCGGATTTGATTCATGTTCACATTGGTGCGGCCATTTTTGCCGTGTCTTTAGCCCGCAGGAAAGGTTGGCCGAAAGTGATGGCGACTCACCACGGTCTGCTTGGACCCTCAATGCCGGGCCTTCGCGGCAGACTTGGATCCACTGCGGAAGCGTGGACTTTCAGCAGAGTGGATCAGGCGTATTTGTTGAACCGGAGCGATCTGGAGTGGATGCGTTCATCCGGGCGGCGGGTGGATCATGTGCGGGTATACACTTCCATGGGAATCGGATGCCGGACGGATATTTTTGATCCCCGGCTAAGGGTGGCACCGGACACCGCGAGATTGCGGGCCAGCCTCGGGTTGAAAGACGGTCAGACCGTTTTCATATTTGTGGGTCGGCAAGTTTGGTTCAAAGGTTTCGATCTGGTGGCCAAAGCGTTCATGCGCTTTCATCGGGAGTATCCGGACTCCAGATTGTTACTGCTTGGAGAGCCATACACGGTGCATCCAACCGGTTTAACACCTGCGGAACAATCGGAGTTTGATCAATTTCCGGGCGTCATCCGCACGGGATGGGTGAACAATGTGCAAGTCTATCTGGCACTGGCAGATGTCAATCTTTTCCCAAGCGAAAGGGAGGGGATGCCAGTCAATCTGATGGAGTCCCTCAGTATGGGGGTGCCGGTAATCACCCGGAATACAAGGGGGTGCAACGAAGTGGTTACGGATGGACAGACCGGTATCCTTTTGCCGGAGCGTTCCGTGGACGGTCTTCTGGATGCTATGCAACGCCTCCACTCCGATCGGAAAGCGCTCGAAGAAATGCGGCTGCGTGCGATTGATCAACGGGCGGCTATGGATCGCGGGATTTGGATTCGCGAACAGCTTCAGGCCTACCGTGATATGATCGGCACGGTGTGAGTCGTTTCTAACAAAGCTGTATGGGCCGTAATTCTTGGATGGGCAAAGGCTGGGCTGGGGTCCTTTCGGTATTCAACGGGTTTATGCGTTGAGCCGGATTATCTGTTTCCGCTGAACTGGGATCTGGGGATCGCAGAGGAATGTTTTTGGTTTGATTTCTGTTGACAGTGTTAGAAATACGCATACCAACGTTTCCTTTAACTTTTCGAGTGGTGGCTGTAGCTCAGTTGGTTAGAGCATCGGATTGTGGTTCCGAGGGTCGCCGGTTCAAGTCCGGTTAGCCACCCCAGTTTTTCCTTTCGTCGGAGACTGGAGATAAGAGCTTGCCTGATCAAAAGGACCCCTCATGCTGGATGCAGGAGAACGTTTTTTTGACTTTTCCAGCTTTTGTTTTTGTCGGTTGACACTGGAATGTGTGACGGTAGCTTCCTTCTTCATTACGGGTTCGCATGGGAATATTTGGGGAAGTTTGGGATCCGGTATCCAGCCCGGAGAATGCGTCGCCGATGATCGTGGTTTCCCAAAGAAATCAATGGGTCGTGTTGGCGTGGACTGTCGTATGGATACTATTGACTGTTTTTGTTTCTGCCGTGGCGGTTGCTGAAACCGTTACAGGTTCTACCTGGAGTTTTCCTTCGGTCGGGATTTTGGAGCCGGCCTATGATTTCAACGATGAGGCGTTACGCGAGATTCGGGATCGTGCCTCGTCAGGGAAGGCGTTCGATGCGTTTCTCATGGCCACGCTTAAATATTGGGAGTATCAGGCCGATCGCGTCGATGCATCCAAGAAGGATGCCGCTTCTGAATGGCTGGGATTGGCGTGTTCTTCTTCCAAAGTGGAATGGCGGGCTGAACCGGACAATGATGATGCGCAGTTTCTGTATGGCATCTGCTGTTGCAACCGGGCTCGCTTTTTTGTCGAGGAGTCGTCATGGAGTCGTGCGTATTTTGACTCCAGAGAGGGGATTCGTGTTCTTGAGGACCTGTTGAAACGGAATCCCGGGTATGTGGATGCGTTGTTTCCTTTGGGTGTTTTCGAAGCTTATCTTTCGGATGCTCCGCTTCTTTTGAAGCCTCTGGCGCGGCTTCTTGGGTTCCGGGGAAATGCTGAAGACGGATTGTCGAGCCTTAGAAAGGCTGCCGCTAATGGTATTTGGACGAGAATCGAATCCTGTTTCTATCTGGGATACTATTACTATTCGATCGGAGAGGATCCAAACAGGGCTCATGCCTATTTTGCCGAGCTCTATGCGCGCTATCCCGGCAATCCGGTTTTCGGGTATTTATTCGGGCGTTTGTGTGAGTTGCGGGGGGATACCGTCCATGCACTGGAAGTATACCGGTCCTCGGAACAAAGAGCGCTCGGTTTGGGCGCGATGGATATCGCCAACTGGTCAGGCTATCGGGCGGGTGCGCTTATGGTCGATTTGGGATCGCATCAGGAGGGACTCTCGATGCTGATCCGTCTCAGGAAAAGGATTCCGCCGCACGCGGAGGAGCAGGAATACTTCCTGCGCTTGCCCTACGAGATGTCGAGAGCCTTGATTGGGCTTGACCGGCGGGATGATGCCAGACGCTACCTTGAAGCTATTGATGTGTCATGGGATCGTGACACGTATCGACTATCGAAGGCCCTCCTGAGAACGCTGCCGAAGGATTGACGAAACATGTTGCCGTCATCCTCAATCCGTGCCAATTTCACCGGCACGATCGCAGGATCCTGTCCCTTGAAGAGAAGGGTGGGATTGACTTGTGCGCTCGCATCTTTTTTAGCTTGTTCTCATGGACCCCGATAATAATCACTTTGACATTATCATCATTGGTGGTGGCAGCGCTGGATATGCAGCAGCAAGGACAGCCGCCGAGTATTCCAAAAGCGTGGCGATTGTAGACGGATCTCCTGTGTTGGGAGGTTTGTGTATACTTAAGGGGTGTATGCCCTCAAAGACACTGCTCTACGCGGCTGACGTTCTTCATCAGGCCAGGAAAGGGAAACGTCTCGGATTGAATCTGGTGGGCGGGCATTTGAACATGCATGCTCTCCAGGAGCGCAAGCGGCGCTTGGTGGATGAGTTTGCCGCTCACAGGATGTCGCAGCTTTCGAGCGAGAAGTTCACGTTGTTTCGG
The DNA here is from genome assembly GCA_016933595.1 of Opitutales bacterium. Taxonomy (GTDB): domain Bacteria; phylum Verrucomicrobiota; class Verrucomicrobiia; order Opitutales; family JAFGAQ01; genus JAFGAQ01. The sequence continues at coordinate 5,323 of JAFGAQ010000059.1, forward strand.
AGTCGGGCCCGTTTCATCGATCATTTGACGATCGCTTTGGACGACGGACGGGAGCTGTGGTCGGACAAATATGTTTTGGCGACGGGGTCGGTTGTGAACAAGCCGGATGTCCCCGGATTGGCCGACGTTCCGGTTATGACAAGTGACGATGTGTTGAATTTGGATGTGGTTCCGGAGTCGGTGATTGTTCTCGGGGGCGGTATTGTGGCCTGCGAGTTGGCTCAGTTTTTGAATCGGGCGGGTGCGCGGGTGACCATCATTCAGCGTAGTCCGTTTTTGCTCAAGAGTCTTTCTCCGGAAGCGAGTTCGCTGGTGGAAAAGGCATTGTCGGATGAAGGGATTTCGGTGATGACCGACACCCACATTGAGGGAATTGAGAAAATGGATGGAGAAATCTTCGTCCAGTACCGTCAGGGAAACCAAACTCGGGTAGCTTCCGCTTCCCATCTAATGAACGCACTTGGTCGTATTCCAAACACGGAGGGCTTGGACCTTCAGAACGCGGATGTTCGTCTTGCTCCGGGTGGTCATGTGGAAACGAATCTTTACCAACAGACTTCGAATCCGATGATCTATGCGGCCGGGGATGTGGCTGGTCCGCATGAGATTGTCCATGTGGCAATTCTGCAGGGAGAATGTGCCGCCCGGCATGCTTTGAAAAGTGTTGAGACTCCGGTTGACTACGACAATTTGCTGCGTGTGGTGTTTACCGATCCTCAGGTTGCTCATGTGGGGCTTACCCGTGATGAATTGAGGGAACGGGAGATCGATTTCGTGGAAGCCCGTTATCCGTTTTTCGATCATGGCAAGGCTATGCTGATGGACGCCGTTTACGGATTTGTGCGTGTTTTGGTGCGCCGGGACAATGGCGTGATCATGGGGGCGGAATGTGTGGGTCGCGATGCAAGTGAGTTGATTCACGTGATGTCTGTGGCGGTTGCCACAGGGCAGACGGTTGCATCGATGCTAAAGGCACATTGGTATCATCCCACTTTGTCGGAGATTTGGACTTATCCTTTGGAGGAGGTCCAATCTTCGCTGCGTTGAGCTGCAGATTGAGTGCGCCGGTGTTACTGTATTGAAACCGTGGTGAGGCCCACCCCCCCGCTTCGATTTTCTGATGGACGCTTTTTTCGTGGGTTATAGACGGTCCACTGGGATAAGGCCAATACTGTAATCCCCCGATTTCGGCTGGCTGGACTTTGAAATGGATGAGAAGGCTTGCGTCCCATTGGATGAAGATTTCTGCTTCGGGTAAGATGTCTGAACTCGATCTGAATGCGAAACAACGGGAATTTGAGGATGTCCATCCGACTTCCGGATACAGCAGTTTGGAGGAGATCGCAAATGCGGTCACGCATGGGGTGGGTGCTCTTCTGGCGATTGCGGCCCTTGTGTTGTGTGTGGTTTTTGCGGCGATGAAATCCGATCCATGGCTGGTGGTGGCTTGCGCGATCTACGGCGCATCATTGGTGCTGCTCTATCTGTCATCGACCCTGTATCACGGGATTCGAAGGATCGGCGCCAAGCGGGTGTTTCTGGTTTTCGATCACAGTTGTATCTACCTCTTGATTGCGGGGACCTACACGCCTTTTCTGCTTGGTCCAGTGCGAGGCCCATGGGGTTGGACCATGTTCGGAATCGTCTGGGGTTGTGCGGTGATTGGGGTAGTCAAGGAAATCCTGGCCCGGAAGCGGGGAGGTTGGGTGTCGTCGGTGATATACCTGGCCATGGGTTGGATGGTGGCGGTTCTGATCACCAAGCTCTATGCGACCCTTTCGATGTTCGGTTTTGTCATGCTGTTGGCGGGTGGAGCCTTGTATTCGGTGGGAGTGGTTTTCTACCTTTTGAAACGCATGCCATACAGCCACGCGATCTGGCACCTTTTTGTGGTGGCAGGAAGTGTATGTCACTTTTTCTCGGTGTTCAGTCTGGTTTATCGAGGTTGATCCGGGTTCCCATGGAGGGTCGGGGGCCGCAAATCATGCCCCGTCGGTACCAAACCAGGATTGTGCGAGCTGCACGCAGTCTTTAGGCGATGGCTGGCGACTGGACTCGCGAATAAAGGATTCGACTTTCTTGAGCCTTGGTTTAAGGCCCTGCCCGTTGGCCAGTTGTATGCTAAGCCCGGGTCGGGCATTCATCTCCAGAATCATCGGACCCTGGTTTTCGTCGACGACCAGATCCACCCCCATGTACCCGAGATTTGTAGCAGGGTAGCATTCGGCTGCGGTTTCAACGAGATTCTGCCAACCTTCAATTCTCAGGTTGCTCAGGGATTCATTGGTATCGGGATGCACCGTGATGGGACGGTTTCTCTGAACCGCACGGATGGGCTGTCCAGATTTGATGTCGACTCCCACTCCAATCGCTCCCTGGTGCAGATTTGCCTTACCATCTGATCCCCGCGTGGAGAGCCGCATCATCGCCATGACCGGAAACCCGAGGAACACCAATACCCGGATATCCGGCACGCCTTGAAAACTGAATCGATCAAAGAGTGGATGCGGATGAATCCTATACTCTATGATGGCTTGGTCGGGTTGCCCCCCTAAACTGTGGAGTCCCGCCAGGATGTTGGACAGATGGCGTTCGACCTGCGATCTCGAAACGACGGCACCGCTCGCTTTGATGTAGTCTTCGCCCTGCCGTCCAGAGATGACCAGAATCCCGTTTCCGCCCGATCCGTGAGCGGGTTTGATCACAAACTCGGGATAGTCTGCAATTCGCTTGTGGAAATGGGCAATTTCATACTGCTTTGTCAGAACTGCGTAGATCGTCGGGGTCTTGAGTTGCCTTTCCTGAACGATTTCTTTGGTCAGTACTTTGTCGTCGACCAGTGGATAAGCGTCCCGTGGATTGTAGCGTTGAATATACCGGAAGTTTCGGGCATTAATACCCAGAACGCCCAGCTTTGAGAGTGTGCGTGGCGAAATCCACCCCTTGATATACCGGTCGAGGATCATGTCCTTGAATCAGTTTTTGTTGAGGAATGGTTCGAATCGCCTCAGTTCGGTGAGCCGGTATCCACTGTATTGCCCGAGGTGCAGAATGGCGGCGAGCACGAGAAGCAGGACCTCCGGAAACGTGAATGTGATGTGGCGCACCCATGCGTTTGACATGACGAGATAGGCGATAACGGCGACAAAGAGGCTCCCTCCACCTTGCATCAGGGCCCCGCCGCAGCCTTCTTCTTCCCATATGATCGATAGCCTTTCGATCGTCCATGCGATGATGATCATTGGGAAAAAGGTCACTTTCATGCCCCACGGGAGATGGAGGTGATTACTCAGCACGCTTAGCGCGGCCATTAACAGTATCACCACAATCACCACGGCACTGATCCGCGGCACCACCAACAGGTTGAGGTGTGCGAGCATCGAGCGGATACCGAGTCCGGCCGCCACAATTATTACAAAAAGAAGGATCCCCGGAATCAACCGTGTTTCCTGAAATGCCAAGGCGACCAGAATAGGCATGAAGGTCCCTGATGTGACAATTCCCACAACATTCCGAAGCAGGATGATCACAAACGCGCCGATCGGAATGAGCAGCAGGTGTTTGAAAACGTTTTGTTCTTCGATCGGTAAACTGTAGATGGAAAAATCCATCAGCAGGGTGTCATCGCGCTTGAGTCGGCCTTGTGCCAGCTGCTGCGCCGGGCGCGTATCGCGGATCACCGACATTCTGACTCTGGATCTTAGCCCCCCCTCCAAATCAATCAGGGAAACCCCTCCTCTTTGCCAAAGAAGGAAATCATCAGGAATACCAAAGGTTCCGGATACAGGTTCCACGAATATCCATCGTTTCCCATCAAAGAATTCAATCCCCTCAACCAATGGTTGGTAGCGTCTGCCTTCTGACAATGAAATCCCGCGCACTTGCCGGACTGGGATTCCCTCGGTCAGCAAAAGCTTTTTAAACAAGGACGCATCGGGTTTGGATTCCGGTGTGTTGGAGAGAATAAGAGCGGTGTTTTGGTCTCCGTTTGCGTGGTTGAGATAAGCGGCCAAATGCGCGACAAAGCTTCCGGAGTCGGCAGAACGGCTTCGCACATGAGAGAGAATGGCGTCAACAGCCAGTCGTTCGGCGTCTTCCCAATACGGTCGGGCATACTCTGGAATCGATTCGGGACGGGATTCGTCCGGTGGGACGATGTCGCTGGATTTATAGAATTGTGCGCGATAGAAGATGCGTTGGGGTCCGGATGCTTCACGCGTGGTCCATTCTCCACGTCTGGGTCCGGTATCAGGCTCGATCAACCGGAACCCGTAACCTGGAGATGCGAAGTGCTCATCCAGAATCCGGTATCCCTCGCTTTCGCCGGGAAGGGAAAACGAAACTTTGACGGGTTGGTTGTCCGCAAAGTAGGAGATCTCCGCTTCCACCGTCCAGACGTCCTGAGCCTGTTTTGCAGTCAGCGGAAACCCGTAGTTCACCCTTTTGTGAAAAACGATCGAGACCGATACAATGGTCAGCAGGATGGATAACCACAGAACGTGGAACCTCGGAGAGATGGGAGTTTTCATTTGAGTTTTCCGCAGGGTTTACCCAGCAGAAACGTTTCTTCGCAGTCTACCAGAACCAGTCCTTTCAGGAAGTTTCTCCCGACCAGAACCTGATAGACGAAATTGCTGCGATCAATAAGCGTGAATTCCGCTTTTTCGTGGAACGGACCCATTCGGATTTCCATTTCAACCACCGGACGTTTTTGCGGTTCATCCTCATGCTGGATGACCTTGAGGTAGCGGACCACGGGACGTTCAATCTCGAGCAGTTCTCCGCTTTTTTGGTGTTCGACATGGAAGCGCACCCACTTGTTTCCATCGCGTTCGAATTCGATCAAGTCGTAGGCATGAAGGGATGAGGTGCGGGCTCCAGTATCAACCTTTGCCTTCAACTGGATGGTCTCGGGTTGAAAACAGACCCACTCAACCCAGCCTGCTGTGACTTTTTCCGGGTGTTTTGGTGCGACCGGATCATCGGACAAGGGCGCATCGATGTCTTCGTCTCCATCATCGGCTTCAGCCTCGGGTTGCGGGGATGGTTCCGGCGTGACGGGATCAGGGCTGGTGTTTGGCTCCGTTTGAGAAATATCCGCTTTTTCCGGTGCGGTTATGGAATCTGTGTTATCAGAGGCAACGGGCCCGGACGGTATTTCGGCGTCCTTAACGGATGAATCCTCTGTTGGTTGTGGAGCAGGACTCAGGGGATCCTTTGGTGCCGCTCCGGTTGTTCCCGCGTCAGCTGAAATCGAATGATCGTTGGCAGAAGGCTCTTGCCCGGTGGGTATCGTTTCGCATCCAGATAGGATGGTCAGAATGAGAAGAGCGCTGGTGAACCTCAATTGCATGGATGGAAAAATGAAGTGAGACAGAGTGTTCGAAAGGGCCAAAGGATGGGAAGGCCGTTCTTGTTAGTCAATCCTCAAGCATGTTCCGGATCGGGTTGTTGTTGTCCGATCAACTATTTTACCTGGTTCGGGTCAATGGAGCATTCTTGTGTGTACGATCGTTTATATTGTCTCAACGCCAGTGTTTGGGGCTTGTTGCATGCACATGGATGGGGGGGCGGGGGCGGTTGGATCGTGTTCTGCCCTGCACACGGGCGGAAAATCTGGTGTTTGCAGTTGTCAAAAAGCCACTTGTCGGTGAATTTGAGCACACACATTATGAGTACTGATCAGAAATACGATCTTGCGGTATTAGGGGGTGGGCCGGCTGGATATGGGGCTGCAATACGGGCTGGACAGCTTGGAAAACGCGTTGCTTGCATCGAAATGGAGCGGGCTGGTGGTACCTGTTTGAATTGGGGATGTATCCCGACAAAGGCTTTGTTGAAAAGTGCGGAGTTGTTGCGTTCCATTCAGCATGCGGATGCTTTTGGAATAAAGGTTTCGCAGCCGGATTTCGATTTTTCCGCCGTTATGGAGCGCTCGCGTGGCGTGTCGGACCGGATGGCGAAGGGGATTGAGTTTCTTTTCAAAAAGTCCAAGGTGGATTATCTGGTTGGCAAAGGCCGCGTGGTTGCTCCCGGTATGATCGAGATATTTGAGGGAGAAAAAGGCGGATCAATGGTTCAGGCAGATAGAATCCTGATAGCGACCGGATGCCTTCCGAGGCGGATCCCCGGGGTTGAGGTTGATGGGAAAAGAGTATTCACGTCCAGGGAAATGCTGGCGAATCGAACGCTTCCAAAATCGTTGGTGGTCGTCGGAGCCGGTGCGATTGGCGTTGAGTTTGCCTATTTCTTCAACTCTTTCGGAGTGAAGGTCACGCTGGTGGAGATGCTCGATCAGATCCTTCCGGTTGAGGATGCCGAAGTGGCTCAGACCGTTACCCGTTCCTTTAAGAAACAGGGGATGGCCGTGCATGTTTCCACCAAAGTCGAAAACATCAGCGTTAAGAAACATTCGGTCTCCATGGAGCTTGTATCTGGCGATAGCCGTGAGGTAGTTGAGGCGGATATGCTGCTGGAAGCCATTGGCGTGATCCCCAACCTCGACGGTGTCTTGTCCGGGCGGCTCAAACCCGAGCTCGAAAGGGGCTATCTGAAAGTGGACGAGCAATACGAAACCACGGTGTCCGGAGTCTTTGCGGCTGGTGATATCATTGGTCCTCCCTGGTTGGCCCATGTTGCCACCTATGAGGCGATTCAGGCTGTGAATGGGATGTTTGTGGACGGATTCAAACCGAAGAAGGTCCATCTGTTCCCGGGTTGCACCTATTGTATGCCTCAAGTGGCCAGCGTTGGAATGACGGAGAAGAAGGTAAAGGAATCCGGGGTCGAGTATAAGGTTGGGAAGTTTCCCTACACGGCTTCAGGGAAAGCCGTTGCGGTCGATCAGACCGAAGGGTTTGTGAAGATTATCACTTCGAAAGCCCATGGCGAGATTTTGGGTGCCCACATTGTCGGATATGATGCCACTGAATTGATTGGAGAGTATGGATTGGCCATGTCGATGGAAGGCACGGTGGACGATGTCCACCACACGATTCATGCGCATCCTACTCTGGGTGAGATGCTTGGAGAAGCCGCAGGAGTGGTGCTCGGTGAAGCCGTTCATGTATAATGGGGAATTCCCTGAGATGCCCGGGGTAACTTCCCTCGAAAATAATCTGAAGAAATTCAGAAAAAGGTATTGACAGTGGA
>JAFGAQ010000394.1 GCA_016933595.1 Opitutales bacterium
ATCCGGAGTCTGACCCGGAGTCCTTTCGGATGCCTCCCGTCAGTGGGCAATCAAGCGCCAGCCTACATGCCCTCTACACCCATTTAATCCCGGATGCAGAGGGCAGTCGTTTGACTGATCAACCGCCCTTCCACCCAAATGACCCATATACACTACGCATTCGGGAATCCGGAACGCCTGATCAGCAGCGAAATTCCAAAAATAGAATCCGCGGGGCGATCCTCCGCCTCATGCACACTATTGCACCGACCAACCCGCTTGTTCCAAGCGAATAATGGACCATCCCAAATCCGGCGGACGACTCAAGCTCAATCCTTTTCCGGCCGACGATCCCGAAACCGCCGGACGATCGCCAACAACCGGAAAACCCTCGCATAACGTCGTCCGTATCGCACCGGATCATCGAGACAACGGATAAACCAACCCAGATACCATCGGTCTGCCCATTGCGGAATCCGGGATTGGGTGCCGGAAAGAAATGCAATCGCCGCACCCGTGCAAAGGATTAAAGGACGAAATCCAAGCCGATCCCGCAACCAGACAGCCAAGGGCTCCTGCACCCCTCCACTGAGGCATATCACCACCACCGCAGGTCGCGCCTTCTCCAGATCGGTGAGCAAGACTTCATCCACAACCGGCCCGCCCCGCTCATACCATGGGGCAATGTACACCATGCCCGTTCCGGCCGCAAAACCAACCTCTCGCAACCACTCGCAATGCCGGTTGGACTCCTCAAGCGTCGGCATCACCCAATAAACCGACGCTGGATCCGCCCGACGCTTCCGAATGAACTGCTCCAGAAAAACATATCCCGACACCCGCTTGACACCGCTCCCCGATACCCAGCGCCAAAACAACGCCAAAGCCCCGCTGTCGACAAAACGTGTATCTGCCTTTTTGAGTGACTCCCAGTGTTCAGGATCCCGCTCCAAGCGCTCCATGCAGGAACCCGATGGAAAAACCACCACTCCCTTCATGGCGCACGCGTATTCGAGCCCTTCCGATGGATCCACATCCAGGAAATCCAAACCCAGAATCCTTTGGGTGGAAGGTATTGGCAGGCTGGAATCCAGATCCGACATGCACCGAGAATGGGACCATTCACCCTCTCAATCAATCATTGCTTTTGCGAGGATTATGGTTTTTGTTCTGAAATTTCATTCAACTCCACTATCATGCTTAAATCATTCATTTTCTCATCTGAATCAGTGGGCGAAGGTCATCCCGATAAGGTGGCAGACTACATTTCAGATAGCGTTCTCGACGCCTGCTTCGAACAGGACCCGCAAAGCAGGGTGGCATGCGAGACTTTGGTCAAATCCAATTGCGTATTTCTCGCCGGCGAAATTACCACAAATGCGAAATTCAACTACGGTGAGGTCGTCAAACAGGCCATCCGCGAGATTGGCTACACAAACGACGACGATGTATTTCATGCTGACAAGGTCTTTCTCATTAACGCCCTGACATCGCAGTCCCCCGACATCGCGCAGGGAGTTGATGCACGTGAGGCAGATGGGAAAAAGACCTCCGAACAAGGAGCTGGTGACCAGGGTATCATGTTCGGATATGCCAGCAACGAAACACCTGAGCTCATGCCCGCACCGGTCATGTTTGCCCACCGCATTTTACGCCGGCTCGCCGAAATCCGTAAGACCACCTCCCTGGCACCTTGGCTCCGCCCGGACTGCAAGTCTCAGGTGGCCGTGCGATATGAGGACGGAAAGATGAAATCCATCGAAAACGTGGTCATCTCCACTCAGCACACCGAGGCAGTTTCGCATCAGGAAATCGAACGTTTCTGCATTGAAGAGGTGATCCGCAAGGTTATACCGGCGAATCTCATCACATCTTCAACCGAGTATTTCATCAATCCAACTGGCAAATTTGTCGTGGGTGGACCGCAGGGCGATGCAGGCCTGACCGGCCGAAAAATCATCGTCGACACATATGGCGGATGGGGCCGTCACGGAGGCGGTGCATTCTCCGGCAAGGATCCGTCAAAAGTCGACCGCTCGGCCGCATACATGTGTCGCTGGGTATCGAAAAACATCGTCGCCGCAGGGCTGGCGGACATCGTCGAAATCCAAGTCGCCTACGCAATTGGATATCCAGAACCCTTGAGCATCGCGATTGATACGTTTGGAACCGGAAAGTGCGCGGACGAACTGATCGAAAAAGCGGTCCGTGCCACCTTCAGTTTCAAACCGGCGGCCATCATCAAGCAGCTCGATCTTCTGCGTCCCATCTATCGCCAAACCACTCACTATGGCCATTTCGGCAAGGCCGAACTTTCATGGGAACAGACCAGCAAAGCCGCCGATCTTGCCGCATTTGTCAAAGCCAACAGCTGAAAACACCGATACCTTTCATTTATGAATCCAAAGAACACCCAAACCGAAACTCCCGTAAAAAAGCGCGAGTTCAAGGTTGCCGATATTTCACTGGCCGAGTTCGGAAGGCGCGAAATTGAAATCGCCGAAAAGGAAATGCCCGGATTGATGGCAATCCGCGAGAAATACAAGGCGGAAAAGCCGCTTTCCGGCGTCCGGATTACCGGATCCCTCCACATGACCATCCAAACGGCGGTTCTTATCGAAACCTTGGTTGATCTTGGAGCCGATGTCCGCTGGGCAAGTTGTAACATCTTCTCGACACAGGACCATGCAGCTGCCGCAATCGCGGTCGCAGGGGTTCCCGTGTTCGCATGGAAGGGCGAGTCCCTTGAAGACTACTGGTGGTGCACGCATAAGGCACTCACATGGCCCGACGGCAAAGGTCCCCAGCTGGTGGTGGACGATGGGGGCGATGCCACCCTGCTCATCCACAAGGGCTACGAAATGGAAAACGGGGATCCTTGGGTGGATTCACCCTCCAATAGCGAGGAAATCCGGGTCTTTAAGGCGCTGCTCAAGCAAATCCACCGTGACAACCCGCTGCATTGGCAAGGCGTAGTCAAGGAGTGGAAGGGTGTTTCAGAAGAAACCACCACCGGAGTGCACCGGCTCTATAAGATGCAGGAACAGGGACGCCTCCTTGTCCCGGCCATCAACGTAAACGACTCCGTAACCAAATCGAAGTTCGACAATCTCTACGGTTGCCGCGAATCCCTCATCGACGGAATCAAGCGTGCAACCGACGTGATGATCGCCGGGAAGACCGCTGTGGTTTGCGGCTACGGGGATGTCGGAAAAGGTTGTGCTCAAGCGCTGCGAGGAATGGGTGCAATCGTTATCGTTACTGAAGTGGACCCGATCTGCGCGCTCCAGGCCTGCATGGAAGGCTACCGCGTCATGACGGTTGAAGATGCATTGAGCGTGGGCGATATCTATGTCACCACCACTGGATGCTGCAACGTGATCACGTTGGAACACATAAAGCAGATGCGGGATCAGTCGATTGTCTGTAACATTGGCCATTTCGACAACGAGATCGAAATCGATCGCCTCAACGCCGATTCTTCGATCCGCAAGCTCAACGTCAAGCCACAGGTTGACCAGTATTTCCTGCCGGATGGTCGCTCCATTTTCATGCTGGCTGAAGGACGGTTGGTCAACCTCGGTTGCGCGACAGGACATCCTTCATTTGTCATGTCGAACTCGTTCTCAAACCAGGTGCTCGCACAGATGGAACTCTGGAAGAACGTCGAAAAGTACACTCCCGGCGTCTACATCCTCCCCAAGAAAGTGGATGAGGAAGTCGCCCGCCTTCACCTTGGGCGTCTCGGAGTACGGCTCACCAAACTCTCCTCAGAACAGGCCGATTACCTGGGAGTTCCTGTCGAAGGCCCATTCAAACAAGATCACTATAAATACTAAGGCGTTTGTGGCAGACCGGCAGGGCCGTCAAGCGCCACCCTGTCGGAATGCGGCAAGACCAGAGATCTGGAATCAACAGGATTCCATGAACAGGTTGCGGCTCAGGCCTTTTGCTGTTCTTTTTTCCTCGTTGATCCGGAGATCGCATCCATGCCCGACAGAAAGTTCTCAGAGGAAATCAAAAGGATCTGTAAAGCGGACACCCGCTACCACAGAGGGGCTTATCATTTTGTCCGGGCTGGACTGAACGCGACTTTCAAGCTGCTCGGACAGGATGGAAATCCACTTGCGGGGCAACACGTCTCTGGACAACAGCTCCTCGAAGGGCTCAGGGTGTTCGCGCTTGATCAGTTTGGCCCTTTGACTTTAACTGTGCTCCACCATTGGGGAATCCACTGCTGCCGCGATTTCGGCAATATTGTCTTCAACTTGATTGAAGCCGGAGTCTTTGGCAAAAGTGATACGGACGACATCGCTGACTTTGAAACCGGCTATGATTTCGAGGTCGCTTTCTCCCAACCGTTTGAACCGACCCAAGACAAACCGGATTCTGATCCGTTCTGATCCAACAACCTTGCATACAAAATGAGCTTTTCATGGAAAACACGCATACCGGAAAGGGTAGCCAACGCTCAACCCTATGTTCCGGGTGAACAAAAAAACGAAGGTGATTGGATCAAGCTGAACACCAATGAGCTTCCTTACCCACCTTCCCCCCGCGTTGCGGAAGCAGTCGCCGAGGCCGCTGGCCGCTTGAGGCTCTACCCGGACCCCAGCGGAACCCCCGTTAGAGAGGCCATTGCCGGACGTTTTGAGATCCGCCCGGAGCAAGTCATGCTTGGAAACGGATGCGACGATATCCTCAATGTTTGCGTTCGCACCTTCACCGAAGCCGGAGATCCGGTGGGCTATTTGGACCCGAGTTATTCGCTCTATAAGAACCTGATCATCAATCACGGGGCCCGCCTCGCACCGATTTCCTATGAACCCGGTTTCGCATTTCCGATAGAGCGTTTTGCGTCCACTTCAGTCAAGATGCTCATCCTGACCTCCCCCAATGCCCCATCCGGAGTCGCCTTCAGCCGCGACCAGCTGGCATCGGTTCTGGAGAAGACCGAATGCCCAACAGTAATCGACGAAACCTATGCGGATTTCTCCACATGGACTGCGATCGACCTTATATCGAAGTATCCGCAGTTGTTGGTTGCGAGGAGTTTCTCCAAGACTTACGGTCTCGCAGGACTCCGATTCGGGTATCTGATCGGATCTCCCGATGTAATGCCATACCTGCACCGGATTCGCGATGTCTACAACGTCGACCGGCTGGCACAGGCCGGCGCACTGGCCGCGTTTCTCGATACCGGATACTATAAGGAAAAACATACCGAGCTCAAGAACACCCGAAACCGCTTCTCAGAGATACTCGAACATGAGTTCGGATGGACCGTGTTTCCATCCTCGACCAATTTCGTTTTCACCATCCCCAAAGACAAGCAAGGCAACGAAAGCCCGTCAGTCGCAAGGGCTCTGTATACATTTCTCGTTGAACATCGGATCCTCGTCCGATACTTTGACAACCATCCACTCGTATCCTCCGGGCTCCGGATCTCTATCGGAACTCCGCCTGAGATCGAAAAACTAACCCAAATCCTTATCCAATGGAAACGCCAAGACAAGCCAGCCTCGTAAGGGAAACCGGTGAAACCGCAATCTCCATGGATCTCAATCTGGATGGTACCGGGATCTTCGAAGGAAGCTGCGGGATCCCGTTCATGGATCACATGTTCCATCTATTCTGCAGACATGGACAGTATGACCTCCAACTCAAGGCTACGGGCGATTTGGAGGTAGACTACCACCACTTGGTCGAAGACATGGGAATTGTGCTGGGGTCCGTCTTCAGGCAAGCCCTAGGGGATAAACGCGGGATCCAACGCTATGGTTTCTTCCTGCTCCCCATGGATGAGACCCTTGTCAGGGTTGTAATCGATTTGAGCGGAAGGGCCTACCTGGTCTACCGCGTGGCCTGCGAGGTCCGTTTTGTCCGCGACTTCAACATCTACCTGCTGCGGGAATTTTTCCAAGGCTTCACCAACGCGCTCGGTGCAAATCTCCATATTCTCCTCGAATACGGAGACGAGCCCCACCACGTCGCAGAGGCACAGTTCAAGGGCTTGGCAAGAGCACTGGACATGGCCACCCGCATTGATCCACGCATCGCCACCGTTATTCCATCCACCAAAGGATCCCTTTCCGACGCCACAACATGACGACGCCACGGGTTGGTCTTATCGATTATGGAATGGGCAACCTGCATAGTGTCCGCAAGGCACTTGAGAAAGTAGGTGCGTCCGTTGAAATCATTCGCGAAAGCAAGCCGGTTGGCTCGTTTGATCGTCTGGTGCTCCCAGGGGTGGGAAGTCTGGGCGATTGCATGCAATGTTTGCTTCGCAACGGCTTGGATAGCCTTGTCCGCGACTGGATTGCCGCGGATCGCCCGTTCCTGGGCATCTGCCTCGGAATGCAGGCACTGTTCGATCGCTCCGAGGAAAACAACGCGGCCGGACTGGGGATTTTTTCGGGAGTGGTTGAACAGTTCCGCCTCGATCATCCATTCAAAGTCCCCCACATCGGCTGGAATCAAGTGGAATTTCAGGGGACTTCGGACCCGTTGTCAAAAGGACTGGAACGTAAAGACGATCAGTTCTATTTCGACCACAGCTTCTGTGTGGTTCCAAAAGACCCTTCCATTATCTGGGGAACCACTCATCACGGAACCACCTTTGTAAGCGCCATCCGCTTCGGCAACTGCTTCGCCACTCAGTTCCACCCGGAAAAAAGTCAGGCGAAAGGGCTCACGCTTTTCAGCAACTTCATCCACAACCTGTAGCCCTCCCCTGTCCCCGGCCATCGGAGGGATACTCCCTCGAGATTAGTAAAGCGGTTCCAAACCGGACCTCATCGTTCAGGATATGGCCGAAAATCGGTCCGGCAATGTTGAAGCCTCATGTAAAAGCCGTACAACTCAAGGCATCATTCAAGCATATGGAAAAAACAGCATCCATCCACATCGAAGACAAAGTCTATACCTACCCTGTCATCACAGGAACAGAAGGCGAGCATGCCATTGATGTCCGGCGACTGCGCAAAGACTCGGGCTTCATCACTTTTGATGAAGGCTTTGCCAACACAGGGTCCTGTGAAAGCGCCATCACCTTTATCGATGGTGAAAAAGGAATCCTCCGCAACCGGGGTTATCCTATCGAGGAGCTCGCCAAGCACTCCGGGTTTCTGGAAGTGGCATACCTGATCATCTATGGCGAATTGCCCACACGGGAGCAATCCAGCGAGTTTCGTGCGAAGGTGACCGAAAACACGGCCATCCACACCAACATGCACGCCCTTTTTGATGGGTTTCCAAGTTCATCAAACCCGATGGCGATCCTGTCGTCGATGTTGAACGCCCTCGGGTGCTACTACCCGGAAATGGCATCCAACAACCGGGAACAGGACCTGGAACACTTCGATAACGCAGCCGCACTGCTCATATCCAAGGTGCGCACGCTCGCCGCCATGGCCTACCGCAAGGAAATGGGATTGCCCTTCGTTTATCCCAAACACGACCTCCGCTATGCCGCGAATTTCCTCCACATGATGTTCACGGAGCCCTACAAACCTTTTGAAGATCATGCCGGACTCACGGAGGCCATTGACCTCTTCCTGCTCCTTCACGCCGACCATGAGCAAAACTGCAGCACCTCCACTGTGCGGATGGTGGCATCCAGCGGAGCCAACCTTTTTGCCTCGGTTGCGGCTGGGGTCTGCGCCCTCTGGGGGCCCCTTCACGGTGGCGCCAATACGCAGGTGATCCGCATGCTGGAGGCGATTCACCGCGATGGCGATGACGGCAGCCGATTCATCGAAAGCGCCAAAGCTGGAAAATCGAGGCTCATGGGATTTGGCCACCGGGTCTACAAAAACTATGACCCACGCGCCAAGATTATCGGAGAAACCGTTGAGAAGGTTCTCTCGAAACTAGGGGTGGATGATCCGCTCCTCGACATAGCCCGGCACCTCGAGCAGGCTGCCCTGAACGATCCCTACTTTGTGGAACGCAAACTTTACCCGAATGTGGACTTCTACAGCGGCATGATTTTGCGCGCCGCAGGGATTCCCGTGGAAATGTTCACCGTTCTCTTTGCAATCGGACGTCTACCGGGTTGGATTGCCAACTGGCACGAAATCGCAACTTCCGGAAATACCAAAATCCACCGGCCCCGCCAGATCTACACTGGACCAAATGAGCGCCACTTCGTTCCCATCGAGGAACGGGGTTGAAAATGGTGGTGGGAGAGGGATTCGAACCCCCGAAGGGCTGCGCCCGGCTGATTTACAGTCAGATTCCTTTGGCCAACTTGGATATCCCACCTTGGTGCCGTCTCCGGCGATAAAGCGTCTCATCAAATAGGCCTTTTTCCTCAAGTCAACCACATCTTTTGCGAATTTGCGGATTGGCTTCAATTGCTACTTCATGGCCTCAGAGACTCGCCCAGAGCCTTTCACAGAGGGGGCGTTGGATCCGATAAATCCACATCCCTTACCGTAAAACTGTTGCATTCCCCAAAACGGATGCTCACACTCTTGCCTTTCTTTCTATCACAAATTTTCAGCAATCCAGCACATCATCCTCAAAATCGAGCAGATATGAAATCAATGAAGAGAAAACCTTGGGTCGTCCTTACTTTTGTGGCGGCCCTTTGTCTATCGCTGTTCAGTCCCGCCAATGCCCAACTCGTTGGTGACGATGCAGGAGCACAGGACACCCTGGTGCTCGACAGCCCGGAATCCGCACGCCAGAACACAAGTTATGCCTGGCAAGGATTTCCGCTTACCGCGAAAACTCCCGAAGAGACGTTTATCCTTATCAGCAAGGAAGTCCCCAAGGAAGTTCGTCCGGGAGTGGAATACTCCTACAAGATCATGGTGACCAACAACGCCGCGTTCCAAATCGACAACGTGGTCCTCACCGAAAGACTTCCGTCCAACTTTGAGTTCGCCAAAGCTTCTCCCGAAGCCGAAGTCAGGGGCAACTTCCTGCGCTTTGAGTTTCAGGCCTTGGCCCCGCGTCAAGTGGAAGTAATCACCATCTCCGGATCCACCCCCGGACCCGGCATGGTCAGCCATCTCAATGACACCGATCTCAAATTTGCAATCGGACCACTGACCAACATCACCAGCGTTGTCCAACCACAGCTCGGTTTGATCGCCGAATCTCCTGAATCTGCGATCCTCCGCGATCCGATCCCGATGAAACTGACCTTCCGCAACGCCGGAAGCGCCCCTGTTTACGAAGCCCGCCTGTCTCAGGTCTTGCCGGATGGATTGCTCACCGACCAGAGCGCCGACCGCTTCGAGCTCAACGTTGGCACCCTCTACCCGGGAGACATCAAAGTCTTTGATATGGCACTGCGTTCCACCGCCGTCGGCGATTACCAGCTCGACCTGCTCGCAACCGCTCGCGATGGCGTAACCGCCTCCGCAATGGTCGACCTGAGCATCGTCAAACCCGAACTCACCATCAGCTCCAACGTTCCCGCCATGCGTTTTGTCGGAAACAATATCTCCAGCGAGATCACCGTTCAAAATGCAGGTGACGGACAGGCACGCAACACGGTCATCACCCAGTATCTTGCTGCTGATACCGGATTTGTATCCGCAAATGAAGGTGGCGTCCTCCAGAACAACACAGTTGTCTGGAACGTCGGAACCCTCAATCCTGGCGAAGCCAAGACCGTCAGCTCCCGTGTTTCGACCAAGAACATCATGACCGTGCGGACTTCCGCAATCGCCGAAGCCCATCAGGCTGACCGCGTCGAAACCGTCATGATCACCGATGTTCAAGGGGTATCCGCACTCAAGGTTTACATGGGTGACATCAATGACCCGGTTCCGGTCGGCGACAACGAAGTTTACTACGTTCGCGTGGTCAACCAAGGTAGCTTGAACGCAACCGGCATTCGCCTGAAGTGTATCCTCGAAGACGCCATGGAGTTTGTCAGCTCCACTGGCCCGAGCGAACCAACAGTTGAAGGCAATACCGTGGTATTCTCCCGCGTGCCAACACTTGCACCTGAGGCCACCGCTGAATGGCGCGTAGTCATCAAAGCCCGTAAGGCAGGTGACGTTCGCTTCACCACTGTCATCGACAGCGATCAGCTGACCGAAGCGGTTGAATCGAGTGAATCCACTAACTTCTACAACTAAACCCGACCGAATTGTTTGAAGGAGTATCAGCAATGAAACTTTCGATCAGAAACAGCGCAGTGGCGCTCCTCGCGGTCTCCGGACTGCTTCTTGCCATCACGGGTTGCCAAACCCCGCCCAAAGCTCCAGTGGAGCCTGCGGCCCCGGTTACTACCGGCACCGACCAAACCGCCCGCATGTTTGACCGCGGAAGCCCGACCAGCTATTCCTGGATGGGATTCCCCCAAACTGCGACTCGCCCGGAAGATACCTACTTCCTCATTGAACGCGAAGTCCCAACCGAAGTTCGTCCGAACGACAACGTCAGCTTCACGGTCAACCTGACCAACCAGTCCACCTTCACGGTAGATCAGGTGATTCACGAAGAAGTGCTCTCCGCGTCGATGGAATTCGTCAACGCTGAACCGTTCCCGGAACAGCGCGATGGAAAACTGGTTTGGACGTTTGATAGCTTCGCTCCCGGTCAAAATGAAACCATTCGTATTGAAGGGAAGAGCATCCGCACCGGTTCCCTCCGTTACACGGGCGATACCCGCCTCGCATTCGGGATGGGGTCCCTGCAGCTCGCAACCAACGCGATCCTGCCGGAACTCTCTATGGGTGCCAGCAATCCCGCAGTGGCCCTCATCAACGAACCTATTCCGGTATCGCTGAACGTGCGTAACAGCGGAACTGCCCCGGTCCTCGGAGCCAAGATCGTTCATACATTCCCGAAGGGACTCTTGACCGAAGATGGAAAGAGCCGTGTTGAATTCGACCTCGGCGACTTCAATCCCGGACAGGTCAAGACCATCGACTTCGACCTCAAGGGTGTTGAAACCGGAAGCTACGAAACCGAAATCCGCGCAACCGCAAAGGATGGAATCAACGCAACCGCAACCCTTACGACCTCAGTGGTTAAGCCGGAACTGCTCATTACCGCAAGCGCTCCAAAGCTACGCTACGTTGGCAACGTGATCTCGTATCAGATCGAAGTCAAAAACGTGGGAGATGGGGTTGCCAATGAAACCCAGATCGTTCAAACACTGGCCGATGGAACCTCGCTCGCATCCGCAGACCAAGGTGGAACCGCTGAAGGACGCACAGTTGTCTGGAATGTCGGCACCCTCAATCCGGGACAGAGCAAGATCGTCTCCACCCGCGCAGTGGGTGAACGCATCATGATCGCCCGCTCCACCGCAACCGCAAATGCCCGAGCCGCTGATGCAGTACAGGCAGTTATGGTTACGGACGTCGAAGGGATCGAAGCACTCCTCGTGGACGCAGTCGATGCGAACGACCCGTGCCCGGTCGGTGAGGAAATCTTCTATACGATCGAAGTCACCAACCAGGGTTCACTCGAAGCAACCGGCATCACGCTTGTTGCTGATTTGACCCCGGAAATGGAATTCATCGAATCCAAGGGTGCCACCAAGTCCCGAGTGGAAGGCAATAAGCTGGTGTTTGAAGCGCTTCCCGCTCTCTCCCCGGCCGGAAAAGCCACATGGGATGTCACCATCAAGGCAGCCAAGGAAGGTAACGTTCATTTCCGCGTCGAAGTGATCAGCGACCAGCTCAGCCGTCCGGTCGTGGACGAAGAGCCGTCGACCTTCTACTATTGATCAACAGTTTCATATCGAGCTTGATGATCAGGCCGCACCTTCGGGTGCGGCCTTTTTTTTGCTCCCCCTATCGCAGCCTGATTTTCTGAAGTATCGTAATCCTGAATCTGCGCCCGAAACCAAATGACGTGATTTGTCGGAAGGGAGCAGGCAACGCAAACACAGGGGGGGGCCATGCAGTCCCATGAGGCTTCGTCTCAGTCCGGTCTACGGAACTCAATGTGACTTTGAAACGGGGCCATCAACAGGATTCACCAGGTTGTCGAAATACCGATGCGGTAAATGCACCATTGTCGGCTTTCCCTCCGGACTCGACAAAGGATCTCGGCAAGCCAAGAGCGACTCCAACAAATGATGGGAGGCATCCGGACTCAAGGGGTAGTCAGCTTTCGATGAACCGTGTGCGTAGATGATACGGGCGACTTCGCGGCGCACCTCGCCTTCCATACGCACATCGGCTTCTATACGGCTCGACCCTAGCCAGGAAAGGATGTCCAACAGGTATGATTTGGAATCCGGGACTTCAATCCAAGCCGGGATTTCTTCGATCCGGTAAGTCCTACGACCAAACTCACTCACCCCCAGACCAAAAAGCGGAAGCCGAACGCCCTCCGCTTTCATGGTCCGGTCCTGCATAAGATCGAGCTCAACGCAGACCGGGATTACCAATCCTTGGCGGGGAATCCCTGAGTGCTCCAAATCCACCAATACCTTGTCGTATCGTACCCTTCTGAAGGCGTTTGGCGCATGCAGCAGCGTTAAACCGGAATCGCGTTCGAAAACCGAATAAACCCGGTTGAAGTGGCCAATGTATCGCCATTCCTTACGGCTGTCCCACCTCGTCTCCACCGGACGCGGTCCCGGGGCAAACGCCGGGGGTTGAATGGGTTCACCAGCCGGTGCCACCGATGGCTTCGGAGAGGGCATCGATTCCGGGACGGAATCATTCCCAAGTGATGGAGAGCGGGATTGCGAGGGATCAGGACGCAGGAATGCCACATCCATACTCACCGGAGAATTTCGCATGGGTGGTGGCCAGACCTCAGAAGAACCCGGTCGATGGGGACTCAATACCGGCGACACCGATGAAATGGAAGTCGGTTCATATTCGTGATCAACAACAGGGCCGGAATTGGCAGAAGCTCCCGCATCCCCGAAGGTCTTCCAAACCGCCTGAATCAGAGTCGATCGCACAGCACCCTCATCCTTGAACTTGATCTCCTTCTTCGAGGGATGGATGTTCACATCAATCGAAGCCGGATCCACGTCCAGATATATGAACGCGATCGGATAACGGCCCTTGGGAATGTGGGTGTGGCACGCCTCCGTAAAAGCGAAACCCAAGGTTCTGGACTCCACCGCGCGACCGTTAACAATCGTGACGATGTCGTGGCGGGTGGGCCTTGAAAAACCCGGGTTGCCAATGAATCCATGCCCGCGCAAGAAGCTGTTCTCAAACCTAATCGCAAGCAGGTTTCCCGACAACTCGCCACCCCACAGCGAGATGATCCTCGAGTGGACATCCTGCCCCTCGGGAACTGACATTACCGAACGGTCACTGGAATGCAAAGTGAAACCGATTCCCGGATGGGCCACGGCCAGCATCCGGATGGTTTGAATGATATGCGACGCCTCTGTGTTGTCTGTTTTGAGAAACTTGCGTCGGGCCGGTACCGACGAGAAAAGATGGGTGACCTCAATCCTGGTTCCCGTAGGCATACCTACAGATTTCGAATGGATCAGTTTTCCTCCATTGATCAAGATCTCCGTCCCCTCAAGCAATCCCTCGGCCCTCGTCTGAAGCAGGAAGCGTGATACACTGGCGATCGATGGAATCGCCTCCCCCCTGAACCCAAGAGTACGGATATTGAAAAGATCATCACTCGATTGGATCTTGCTCGTGGCATGCCGCTCGATGCACATCATCGCATCATCCGGACTCATCCCACAGCCATTGTCTTCCACCCGCATGAGCGACTTTCCACCCTTCTGAATCGCAATCCGAATCCGGGTCGCTCCTGCATCAATGCTGTTCTCGACGAGCTCCTTGATTACCGCAACCGGACGCTCGACTACCTCACCCGCAGCAATGCGGTTGGCCACCTGATCGGAAAGTATGCGTATGGTCGACATGGGTCCGGTTCATCGCAGTATTTAAACTCTCCAGAGTTTGGCAATGACGGATCTTGTCCAATCTGCTCACCCGAATAGATCAACCTTAAGATCCCGGACCACCTGCAATCCGTTCCAATCCGCGCCTTTCATGGACGCAAAGCGGGCTTTCCGGCTCTCCGGAAATGATTCCCGGTTTTCATCGTAGAGCCCCTTTAGGAAACGCTTTGACCCGATTGCCATCCCATCGCTGAAGTAGCGGACCCTCCGGCGCAACAACTCGGACACCTCCACCTTCCCGCCGCTGCGAATCACCGCATCCAGCTTGTCCAAGGGGATTACACCACGGTCCTTGTCCTGCTCGCCTTTCGGTTTCGCACCTTTTCCAAACAGACACAGACGATACCCGGCTATCGCCTCTGCAAAGCTGCGTCCACCGTAAATGAGGCGATAGCCCGCCATGGCCGATACATTTCCTCCAATAGCTGCGGCATAGCTGCAGAAACGGTAATCCGCCGGATCATCGACCTGCTCAGCGCGCACCGCGTTGAGGTCGATGTAGGCCGCAACGGTTGCCATCGCCTGCAACGAAGGCTCCACCACCAGACTCTTGAACCGCTCCATCCATAAGGTGCCACGGTTCCCATTCTGGTGGTTATACCAAATCGTGAAACGCTGCTTGAGCTCACGCATGAACACCGACACATCTCCCATACGCGCCA
Organism: Opitutales bacterium; assembly: GCA_016933595.1. Taxonomy (GTDB): domain Bacteria; phylum Verrucomicrobiota; class Verrucomicrobiia; order Opitutales; family JAFGAQ01; genus JAFGAQ01. Next base: position 14,518 of record JAFGAQ010000394.1, read on the forward strand.
GCAAAGCATCCCGCACATTTTGTGCGAACCCGTCATTCCGTTTCAGCATCTTCTCCAGCCCATCCGGCGTCATCGAATAAGGGGAGATACGACAACCCTCATGGAATGCGCGATAACGGCTCAGCAACTCCGCATC
>JAFGAQ010000395.1 GCA_016933595.1 Opitutales bacterium
TGCCGAACCCCAATTCCTTGGGCATAGTAGTGTTTAACTTCACGCATCTCAGTTACCAAGTCAGCCCTCTCCATCAAACGCGCACTGGCATACCGCCCGGTCAACACCAACTCAACACCATCCGGAATCCGATCCAGCACAGCCATTACATCACCTTCATTCAGAAGACCAAAAGCGATCGCCACACAGACTTCATCCAAAACCACCAACCGATACCGACCTCCATCCATGGCTGCCGCGCACCGATCCAACCCGGCTTTTGCCCGATTGTAGTCTTCCTGACTCACATTCTCACGGGTGATACACACCTCGGTCCCAAATTGTTCCACATCGATAAGCGGATGCCCTTCCAAAGCCAGCACCTCACCGTATCGCTGTCCTTTGAGAAACTGACCGATAAACACCCGAATACCGTGTCCACTCGCCCGCATGGCCAATCCAAATGCGGCCGTGGTCTTACCCTTCCCGTTTCCCGTGTATATTTGAATCATAGCCTCATCCCATCCCGTGGTCTCTAGAACGTCCCCATCCCACTCCACTCGAGAAAACGGTATTTCACGCCTTTATAGAATCCTGTCGCCCCCCGTTCCTCCCATGCTGAATATGGGAGGGATCCGGAAACCCATTGCCGTTCGAAAAACCCACTGAATCCGTCCATCAATTCGCTTGCTCCTTCAACCATGACATCCGCTTCCAAATTCAAGTCGCGCAGATTTCTCCTTGTCCAATTCGCCGATCCCAAGAGCAGTATCGGATCGGCATCCTTGCGTTTCACCGCCATCGCCTTACAGTGAAACTGCTCTCCATGGGTGTCGGCCCAACGCACCTCAACCGGATGGGGCCCCTTCCACGCCACCATTTCCTTGGCAACCAAACGATTCGGGATGCCGGTCTTGACCCTTCCAAAGGCGTCCCGGTTGGCATCAAGCAACGCCCGAAGACGTGCACCCCTTCCGACTGCGGCTTTCAAAGCATCCACAACCCTGCGCTCAGAAAGATAGAACAGAGCGAGGTCCAACTGATCCCCCTCCCCACAACTTCCAATCACATCCATCAGCGTGCGGTGAATTCCACCTTCAGTAAGCCATCGAACCCGAACACCCGAGTCCTCAACATGGCGAACCAAGCCAGAGGCCCTCAGCCGAATCCGGTCAGCCGTTTTTGCATGAGCGTCAAGGCAACGAGTAGACCAGCCGGCTACCGCAAGCTCAGACTCAAGAGCCTCCATCGCGATCGCCCCTTTGAGCCACAAACCCACATTCGTGTGCGCGGATCCGCCATCCGCCGGGTTCAGGCTGCTCACAACCAAATCCAAACCCGATGAACTGGATCCCGTTATCAACACCTTCCGGTGGTTGGCCTTAAAAAACAACAGGTTACCCGCCTGTGCCAACGAGATATCCTCCCCACCTGCCTGAAATGGGTGACGCAACCGCCCGCGATGCGCCCAACCGTCCGGATCCGAAAGGTTTGGAAGGAGCTTCCGATAAAACCGTGCCAACCTTCCGTAGATCCAGTTTGAATCCGGCATCTTATCGAAGTCCGTATACACCACCTCAATACCCGCTTCCCGCATTTCCACAAAATGCCCAAGCTCAGGCCCACCATAAACATGGTTGATTGGATCGCTGATCACCAGAACCGGCATATCCGGCAGTTTCTTTTTTTGCGCTATCAGCGCTTCCGCCAAAGGAACCGCCATCTTCCTATAGACTCCGCCCTTTATTTGACCCATCCACTCATTCCACAGGAAAAAATCGGCCACGATGAATACATCCGCCTGTGATATCCGGTCCAACAAAGCATCCAAAATAGCCTGTCTGACTCTTTGTTGATGAGCTCCTTCGTCCCAGATTGTTTGATCCACGAGCAACCTGACACCGTCGGGAGCAACCGGAATCGGATCGCTGGAAACACCCGTCCCCGGCAACGGGATACTGTGAGGACCAAACCATACGGGAAGCAGCATCGCGAAAACGATCACAGCCAAGACCAATCCCCGCCTCAGCCACCGATTCTGCCGCAAGAAACCGTTTGCCATTCCTATTCTTTCTTCCTTCCAATTATCAGCAGCCAAATCGTTTCCGCCTCGGGCTCAACTCACCACCTGTTTTCCCAGATCCCCATACAGTTCCGGTCGACGGTCCCTGAAAAACGGCCAAATTCTCCGAAAACCATCCTGCTTCTCGAAATCCAAATCCGCGATCACAACCTCGCTTTTGTCCGGACCTCCCTCCGCCAACAGATTCCCGTAAAAATCCGACACAAAAGATTGTCCCCAAAACTCGGACTCACCTTCGGTTCCCACCCGATTCGTAGCGGCCACAAAACAACCATTCGCAACCGCGTGTCCGATCTGAACGGATCTCCAAGCACAATGCTGCTGTGCGCCCCATTCCGCCTTTTCGGCCGGCAACCAACCGATAGCCGTTGGATAGAACAACAAACGAGCCCCTTTTAGTGCGAGTATTCGCGCCGCTTCCGGGAACCATTGATCCCAACAAATCAGCACTCCAATGCGCCCCAGTGGAGTGTCAAACACCGGCCAGCCATCATCTCCAGGCGTAAAGTAGAACTTTTCTTCGAATCCAGGATCCTGGGGTATGTGCTTCTTCCGATACCGCCCCAGCAAAGCACCATCTGATCCAAACACGAAAACAGTATTGAAAAACACCGTCTCGTGGACCGACTCAAACACCGGAACAATCAGCACAATTCCGAGCTCTGCGGAAAGCGCCGACATCCGCGCAAGCGTCGGGCTGTTACCGGGTTCGGCCCAATGGAAACACGCGGGATCCTGCGATGTGCAAAAATACGGCATGTGAAACAGTTCCTGTAGACACACAATTCGGGCACCCTTCCTTGCCGCTTCGCGAATCATCCCGATCGTGGAGTCAACAGCCGATTGGCGGTCACCCGTCCAGCGGTGTTGGATCAATGCAATACGTCCCGTTTCTTTCATGGCCAGCTGCTCAATCATCCGATTCTTACCATCGATAGTGAACAAAACCAAAGCGGTGGGCGAGACACAAATACTCGTCGCCGCTCTTGAATTGACTTATGAAGCACCGTGGGTCCATCATTCAGTTCATCAATACAACGTTCGATGTATTAAAACCGCAACCCCTTATCATGATGAACCTTATTCCGCCATCCCGACTTCACAGCCATTCAGCATCGACATGCGACAGCCAATGCTACACAAAACCATCGACCGCAATCCGGATCAGCCGTATCCTGATATGCGGACTCATTTCGATCGTTATCCAGCTGGGCTACCCTTCCTTATCAGCCCAGGATTCCACTGACCTACAGTATCCCCCTCATATCGTAGGGAACTCACACCTGAGGATCCTCCCGAAAGCCCCAAACGGGCGCCAATACCAGCTTCACATCGGACTCCCCGACACCTACGGAACCGACAAAGATAGACGCTATCCGGTCGTATATGTCACCGATGCTTACTGGGATTTCGAAAAGATGATGGGTATCCGCGGCTCATTGGTGTATGACAAAGTCGCGCCCGAGTTCATCGTAGTCGGGCTCGGATACGCAGGCAACAACCTCAACTACGGAGACCTGAGGCGTCTCGAACTCTCGCCTGTCCCGTTCGGAGAACCGGCTGAATCCTCCGGAAAAGCCGCTGAGTTCCTGCAGCTGATCAAGAATGAAATCATACCATTTGTTGAAGGGAACTACCGTGCGGACCCGGCATTCCGGGTGATGTCCGGAGCCTCTCTCGGAGGACTTTTCACTCTCTTTACGATGTACACCGAACCGGATCTTTTCCATGGGTACATAGCGGCCACCCCCGCTGTCTCAGTCGGAAATGAATGGCTGCTCGAGTATGAAGACGCCTTCTCCAAGTCAGGTAAACCGCTTCGTGCCAGGCTCTACATGACCGTCGGAGGCAATGAATCACCCGATTTCATGAGCAGTATTCTGCGCATGAACGCACGCATCGCATCCCGCCAACAACCTCATCTCGCACGGGATTTCCGCGTCATTGACGGGGAACGGCACGCCGGCATGCAGTTCGAGTCCTATGTGCGTGGTCTGCGTTTTGTTTTTGAACCCTTCGCCCCGGAAACCGGCCCTTCGACCTTTCCCTGACGCATCGCTGGGTGGATCTCAAGCATCCGCCGCCGTTTCAGGGCCCTCCTGATACTGGCCCATAATGCGGAACTTTGCGTAGCGGCTCTCACGCAAGGCTCTTGGAGTCATCGCCGACAGCTCGCGCAGATCCTCTGCAATGCACTCCGATACCCGTTTGGCGGCCATGTCAGGATCGTTGTGTGCACCGCCCCTTGGTTCGGGGACCACCCGGTCTGCCACTCCAAGTTTAACGAGGTTGTGAGCATCCAGCCGAAGCGCCTCGGCTGCATCCGGCGCATGCGCACGGTCCTTCCACAGGATCGCCGCGCATCCCTCGGGAGAGATCACCGAGTAATAGGCGTTTTCCAGAATCGAAACACGATTGGCCACCGCAATTCCCAGCGCACCACCGGATCCGCCCTCACCGATGATGATGGTAACCACCGGCACTGTCAACTGGCTCATCTCACGGATGTTCACGGCTATGGCCTCGGCCACATGCCGCTCCTCTGCTCCAATTCCGGGATAGGCCCCCGGAGTGTCCACCAATGTGATCAACGGCAACCTGAACTTTTCAGCCTGTCGCATCATCCGAAGAGCCTTGCGGTATCCCTCCGGATGCGGGCATCCAAAGTTCCGCTTCAGGTTTGCTTTCGTGTCCCGCCCTTTCTGGTGACCCATCACCATTACGGGTTCCCCATTGAAGAATGCGGGCCCTGCCACGATAGCAGCATCGTCCTTGAAAAGGCGATCGCCATGCAACTCCTGAAAATCCGTGAAAACACGCTGAACATAATCCAGCGTGGTCGGCCTGCGCGGATGCCTCGCAATCTGAACCCGCTGCCATGATGTCAACGACGCATAAATTTCGTCCTTTGTGTGCTCGATCTTGGCCTCGAGAGCCGCAATCTCCCGCTCCATATCCAGCTTGGATGTCCTCGAGCTATCCCGCAAGGAGGCAACCTGCTTCTCAAGGACCTGAATCGGTTTTTCAAATTCGAGCACAAACTCGGTCTTGTTCATGCGGGCAATGAAGGTCGAAGTCTCCCATTTGTCAATGTGCCCCATGCGCTCCGTCCTTTACTTTTCCCACGAATCCCCACAGAAACACCACCATAGCGGCATGAGCAGATTATTCAGTTTCTTCAGATCCGGTTTTTCAAAAACTACCGAAAAAGTAGCTTCCGTCTTCAACAGGCGAAAACTGGATGATGACACCATCACCCTCATGGAGGAAACCCTCTACAGTGCGGATTTCGGCCTCGAAACCACCGATGAAGTGATGGATGCGATCAAAAAAAGCTATCGGGCCGAGAAGCAAATGCGGGACAAAGATCCCGCCGAGCTTGGTGTGAGCGTGTTAATGAACCGGCTTCAAGGATCGGAAGGAAGACTCCCGGAAGCCGAAAGCAAACCACAGGTCATCTGCCTGATCGGAGTCAATGGCTCCGGGAAAACAACCACCGCCGCGAAACTGGGAAAATGGCTGAACGATCAGGGCAAGACGGTCCTTATTGGAGCATGCGACACATTCCGGGCCGCCGCGAACGAACAGCTCAAGACATGGTGCCAGCGGCTCGATTTGCCGCTCATTGCGAGCCAACAGGGGGCGGATGCGGCATCCGTTGCCTTCGACGCCTATCAGGCAGCCGCACGCAGAGGGACAGATTATCTGATTCTCGATACCGCCGGAAGACTTCACACCAAAAGCCACCTGATGGATGAGCTCACCAAGATCCGTCGCGTTCTCCAGAAGCTCAACCCACAAGCACCCGAACACAGTTGGCTCGTTGTCGACGGAAGCATTGGCACCAACTCCATTCTGCAGGCGCGCACCTTCAACGAAAGCTTCGGCCTCACCGGATTGATCCTGACCAAACTCGACGGCACTTCCAAGGGCGGCGCGATCGTTGCGATATACCGCGAACTCGGAATCCCGGTCTACTTTGTTGGACTGGGAGAAAAGCCTGAGGACCTCCGTTTGTTCGACAGCGAAGACTACGCTCACGCAATATTCGGACTTAAGGAATAGCCTTTCCATCAGCACCAGCAAACAGGGTGCAAAGGCAATCATCCTGAATCACATCCAACCTCTGGTAAAAACCGAACAGATAATTGCAGAAAGACGGATCGCCCTTACACTCATCCTCCATCCATGCCTTTTCCCGATCTAACCGCCGGAGGACTCCATGCCTTCCTCGCCGGCATCATCACCAGCCCCCACTGCGTCGGCATGTGTGGCCCGCTCTTCTGCGCGATGATACCGCTGAGAAATGGTTCCCGCCCATCCGGTGGATTATCCATTGAAGGTTCCCAAATCGCTTACCATTCGGGACGGGTCATTTCTTACAGTCTCCTCGGCTGGTTGGCCGGTGCCCTCAGTCTCAGACTAATAGAGTGGTTCAAGTGGGATTTCTCGGTTTATTTCCCTTGGGTCCTGATCGGATTTCTTCTCATTTTCGCGTTTGGAATGGATCGATGGCTACCCAAAGGGATCCCCGGATTTTCCCGCAGACTATCCGGAGTAATGACAGTCCTCAGGAAACTTCCATCCTGGATTCCCTTTTTCGGAGTTGGTTTCTTTTCACCGCTCTTGCCATGTGCCCCACTCTACATGGTTCTGTGGGTCGCGCTGGTATCCGGATCTCCGCTCTTCGGGATGCAGATCATGCTCGGATTCAGTCTCGGAACAATCCCGCTTCTGTGGCTCGCCCAAAGCCAGTTTCTGAAATACCGGGCAAAGTGGGCCTCCCGCTACGTTCGTTGGGTACAGCGGGCGCTCGCTGCGGTCGCAGCGCTGATCCTGGCGATCCGATTTCTCATCGTGGGAGGACCTCTGGAAGGCGGGGCCTGTATCGGCGGTTGAACCACACATCCGCCAGCTGCCAGCTACATCGCAGCATCCCACACTGACCAAATCCGCAATTCCAGCTCATCTGAGGCCAAAGCGGGATCGGAACGCAGTCGAATCGCAATCCGTCTCGGCATGCCCGGAAACAGATCGAAGTAGTTGTCGCTGGGATGAAGGATCGCGTTATCAGCGAATAGATACACCCCATGGTGATACCCACGGGAAGCAACCTCGATCTCCCATTCTCCGGCATCACGGTTGATCCA
>JAFGAQ010000396.1 GCA_016933595.1 Opitutales bacterium
CAATGCAATCCGCATTCCTTCGAGACTTGGCCCCTTCCATTCATTCGCAAAATCGATGGGATCCGGCGCTTGAACAAGCGGCAACACGGAATCCCTGACATTTGGCGCATCTCTCCCCGTCCGCTCTGCCAAAAGCGACTCAATCTCGGCCTCATCCTCAGGATCCAGTTTGTATCCACCCTCCGAAAAGAGCTTGAAGCCATTATCAGAAGCCGGATTGTGAGACGCGGTCAGCACCACCGCCATTCCACCACCTCTCTTGATGAGGCAGCGCGCGGCAAAAGGAGTTGGGACCACTCCCAACCACACAACCGGGCGACCCAAAGCCTCAAAACCTGTATGCAGAGCACGGGCCAATACCACACCGGACTCCCGCGTATCCATGGCAATCAACACGGCACGATCCCGTTGAATACCCCGCCTCAGCATGAAGGCATCCACGGCATACGCCAAGTCCCGGGCAAAATCAGCCACAATCGGGTAATTCCCCACCACACCGCGGATACCATCCGTCCCGAAAAACCGTCGTTTCATGCGCTGTAAAATGACCTCGCCTCATCCAACCAGGCAGCCACAGAACCATCCTGCAACACGCGCTCGACCTGGGCATAGCCTTCATTCGCATCCTTGACCTTGCCTACAACCAACAGGGCCACGCCCGCATTGAGACAAACCGTTTTCACCAAGTCCGCAGAACCGCCACCATTCAACAGTTCATGCATCATCCGCATGTTATCCTGGGCATCCCCACCCGCAAGGCCCCGCACATCACCGGGACCTACGGCCTTCAGCAGCGAGCGGAATCCACTTTCATGTGACGCATCCCAATCACCCGCTCCAGCCACCACATTCTCTCCTACATGGGACAATTCATCCATGCCGGAATCCTCACTCAAACGGCAATGAACAACCAACCCCCGCTTCACCGGAATTGCGTCAAGCGTTGCGGCTAATGGCTTGACCCAAGCAGGTGAAAACACCCCCAAGAGTTGGTGAGCTGGCCGGCCGGGATTGATCAGCGGACCGATAATGTTGAAAACCGATTTCCGCCCTTCCGATGCCAACTCGCGACGCACCGGCATTACCGCCTTGAACGCCGGATGATAGGCTGGGGCGAACAAGAATACAAAATTCAGGCGCTCCATGGATTCCAGCAGAACCTCCGGCTCCGCATTCAACGGAATCCCCAACGCCTCCAGCACATCCGCACTTCCCGAGCGCGATGTGATCGATCGGTTTCCGTGTTTGAACACTGGCACACCCATGCTCGCCAGAACAAAGGAAGTGGCCGTCGACACATTGAATGATCCGGACCGGTCCCCACCTGTTCCAACCACGTCGATCGCCGCGGATGCATAGGCGTCGAGTCCCGGATTCAAAGCCAACTCGCGAAAAAAGCGGGCGAACCCAGCCACTTCCGCAGGCGTCTCCCCTTTTTCATGTAGGCCCGCCAAAAATGATTTTTTCGCGGATACACTCACCTCTTCAGCAATCAAAGCCTGCCCCGCAGTCCGGCATTGGGTCTCATCCAAATCGGATCTGCCGAGAATCACGGCTTCGAGTTGTTCCAGTTGCGCTTGCAGGTTCACAGTCACAGGTTGTTTTGGAATCAGGGATTGCTTCGCTTGTCAATAACCACCCTTTTGTCGCAGCCTGCACTATCCCCGACTCTTCCGGACCCAACTGCTTTGATCAGTGGATTGCCGTAAGCTTGCTTTTCGAAGCAAAGTGCGCACACAGTCGGATCCATCCATGCCCGACATTCCCACACGCCTGTTTCCTCGCAGGGGCTTCCTGACCATCCTGCTTATGCTGGGTGCCTGCATCCCCTTACTCCACGGGACGGAGCCGGACCTACTTCCTCCCAACCCCCAAGCGCACTCCACTTCACCCGCTTCTGGATTAGGCTACATGGACGCCGCTGTTTTGGGCGTGGTTGAAGGCCTCACGGAATACCTTCCGGTCTCGTCAACGGGGCATCTCATTCTAGCCGATCAAATCCTCCTGTCATCTGACCATCCAAACCTTGATCCCGGATTCCAGACTGCGCGAAATGCCTACCTCATTGCCATCCAGGGAGGTGCGATTCTAGCCGTAGTGATTCTCTACTGGAAACGGATTCAGTCCATTCTCAAAGGCTGCCTGGGTCTTGATCCGACCGGCATGCGGCTAGGCATCCGGATTCTCCTTGCGTTTATTCCATCGGCAGCTCTCGGACTGATGATTCAGGATTGGATGGAAGTCCACCTGTTCCATCCGGAGGCCGTCGCGTTATCCCTTATCGTTGGCGCATTTCTCATGATCTGGGTCGAATGGAAAAACCGGGCAAAGAATGCCCTGTCAGCGATCGACAATCCAAACGGCATTGAGAACCTGAGTAAACGGCAGGCAATTGTGATCGGATGTTTCCAATGCCTTGCCCTGTGGCCTGGAATGAGCCGGTCCATGAGTACCATTGTGGGAGCCTACTGGGTTGGCCTCAAACCCGCCGCCGCCGCCGAATTCAGTTTCCTGCTCGGCCTGCTCACCCTTTCAGCAGCATCCATCTGGAGCCTCATCCGCGCTAAGGAAGCCGTATTCATTCACCTCACCCCAGGCCCGGCTATTGCCGGAACAATCATCGCAATGGCAGTCGCCATGCTAGCCGTCCGCTGGTTTGTATCCTTTCTCTGCCGCCACGGGCTGGCCTGGTTTGCGCTGTATCGGATACTCGTCGGTTTGGCAGTGCTGGGTTATGCCTACCTCTGATCGCGCATTTCATTCCATGTTTTTCTTTTTCAAGAATCGATGGAATCGCACTTGACGCCATCATCGGGATGACTATCGTGGACCTTTTTTTGCAAAGAAACCCACGACAAGAAGGGGTAGATTATGGGACAACCAAAGAGAAAACAGTCAAAACAGAGAAGCCGGAAGCGCCGTGGCGCTGACCAGTTTGTGGCGCCCTTACTCGCTAAGGACCCGACAGACGACACCCGTCACCTGCCTCACCACGTGAATCCCGCGAACGGGATGTATCGTGGACGTCAGGTAATCGAAGTCAAGAACTGACACAGCCCTGAATAAGGGTCTGCGATCATAGTCGATTTCATATAACCTATGGAAGCCATCAAGGGCAGCTTGGCCCTCGACGCCATGGGTGGGGATATGGGCCCGCTCGAAGTGGTTGAGGGCTTGAAAATTGCTCTGAACAATGGAGCGGGAAAACTGGCTCAGGATCCGATACTCGTTGTCGGACGGGAGGATGAACTGATTCCCGCCCTTCGTTTGGTCGGATTACAGGATGATCCGCGGGTGAGGGTCATTCATGCTGAAGAAGTTATTGGCATGGATGAAAAACCCATGAATGCCCTGAAGAAAAAGAAAGGGTCATCCATGTTGGTTGCGCTCGACCTCGTGAAAGCGGGCGATGCCAAAGCAATCTTGAGCTGCGGCAATACCGGCAGCCTTATGGGAGGCGGCACCATTAAATTGCGCCCGCTGGATGGGATTGAACGACCCGCGCTCGCGACCATTATCCCGAGTCTCAAGCAACCGTTTGTTTTGCTGGACGCCGGGGCAAATCCGGAATCCACTCCATCGCACCTGATGCAGAATGCGATTCTGGGATCCAATTTCGCCAGAGCAGTTCTCGCAATCCCAAAACCCAGAGTTGGTCTTCTCACGATCGGCACCGAGGAAGGCAAAGGAGGCGAACGCATCCAGGAAACGCATCGCTTGCTCAAGGAGATTGGGGATGTGATTGAGTATTCCGGATTGATTGAAGGGTTCCACCTCTTCGACAGCCAGGTTGATGTCGTGGTCTGCGACGGATTCGTCGGAAACATTGTACTGAAAAGCTGCGAGTCCCTGTTCCATGTGATCAAGGACTACCTCAAAATCGGACTCAACCGCAATCCGGTTCGAAAGATTGGGGCGGCACTCTGTAAGGGAGCCTTCCAGGAAATGAAGGCCCATTTCAGCCCGTCTGAGTATGGAGGGGCACCTCTTCTTGGCCTGCGAGCTCCGGTATTCAAAGCCCATGGATCCTCAAACCGGGCGGCTATTGCAGGGGCAATCAAAGTCGCACTGACGGTGATCCAACATGACATCAGCGATCGGATCCTGAAGGACCTCGAAGTCGCCCAAAAGCGACTCCAACTGGCCCAACCGGGGAGCCCGAATTCCTGACATCAGGGCATTTCACGTTTTAATGATTGCCTGATCCGAACGAATCCCTCTTAAACTAACCGCCACATGCCATTGGAGCCAGCAAAACCTTGCCAAACCCCTCCGGAATCCGGCATTTTCAATCACTTTTCAACGTTGTTTTTGGATGAATCCTGAGAACTATTCCATCGTCATGCGTGGCGTGGGTTCGGCAACTCCCGAAACCCGCCTCACCAATGCTGAATTGACGGCACGCGTCGAAACCTCGGATGAGTGGATCACGACACGTACAGGCATCAAAGAGCGGCGCATCGCCGGCGATTCACTGCAATTGAGTGAGATTGCGGCAGAAGCCGGACGCAAGGCACTCGCGAACGCGGGCATGCAGCCTGAGGAGATCGACATGATCATCGTGGCGACTCTCAGCCCCGAAACCCTTTGTCCGTCGACCGCATGTCTCGTGCAGAGCCGTTTGGGACTTCGGCAAGTTCCGGCCTATGACATCAATGTGGCATGCAGTGGCTGGCTCTATGGATTGGATATCGCCCGCTCCATGATGCTGGTGAACCCAACTTATCGCAATGTTCTCGTGATCGGTGCTGAGAAACTCTCCTCATTCACCGACTGGCAGGACCGCCAAACCTGTATCCTTTTCGGAGATGCAGCAGGCGCAACAGTGCTGTCCCGCATCGATGAACCCGGATATGGGGTGCTGGGGTGCGACCTTGGCGCAGATGGCAACAATGCTTCCCTGATTCACATCCCCGCAGGGGGTTCCGGTAAACCGGCAACCGCTGAAACCGTGGCAGCCCGTGAGCATTTCCTGCGCATGAACGGCAAGGAAGTGTTCAAAGTCGCGGTGAAAGCGATGAGTCAGGCCGCACAATCTATTCTCGAGAAGAACGGAGCCACTGCGGATGATTTGGTATGTATTATCCCTCACCAAGCCAACATCCGTATCATCGAAGCATTGTCAGCCCGCCTGGAAATCTCGATGGACCGATTCTTTGTCAATATCCAGAAATACGGAAACACCTCGGCTGCCTCGATTCCACTCGGTTTGGATGAAGCAAGAATTGAACGTAATTTCAAACGGGGCGATCTCATTCTGTTAGTGGCGTTTGGCGCAGGATTGACTTGGGCAGCGTCGGTAGTTAGGTGGTATTGAAGTTGTATGCAGCAGTTCCGGATTACATGGCGCGTGGCATTGGCCACATTTTTAATGCTCGCTTTTGCGGGGAACGCATCCGCGTTCTCATGGAATCCGGTAAACTGGTTTCGCGGCGAGTCCGAAGAGGCGAAAAAAGAAAAGAACAGGATTGTAGCGACACCTGAGGAACAAGCGGCCGCCCGCAAGATCTATGAGGAAGCCCAGGCCTTTGAAGCCCAAGGCAGACCCAAGAAAGCTGCTTCGCTCTACATGCAGGTCGCCAAGGAGTATGCGCGCACCGGTTCCGCCCCCCGGTCCCTGTTCAACCGGGCCATGCTTTACACGAAGAGCAATCGTTTCAAAAAGGCCTTTAACACACTTCAAACCATCGTGGTGTGGTATCCGGAATATGAAGGTTTCGACAAAGTGGTAGCCGAGCAGTTCAACATCGCCACACGCATCATGGAAGGGGAAAGAGAATACCTTTGGGGAACCATTCCGCTCCTGCGATACTACCCGAGGGCTATACAATACTTCCACATCGTCAGTCGAAACGCCCCATATAGCGAATACTCGCCGTTGTCGCTGATGAATATCGCAATCATTGCCAATAAGACCGGCAGGAACGCGGTCGCCATCGATGCACTTGACCAGATGATCAACTTCTATCCGGACCATGAACTCGCTCCGGATGCCTACTTTCTCCTCGCTGAAGTATTCTCGAAAATCATCAAAGGTCCGAACTACGATCAAGGCGCCACACGCGAGGCGATCAGTTACTATGAGGATTTCCTCATCTTATTCCCGGACAGTGACAAGGCGCCTCTGGCGCAGGAAGGACTCAACCGGGTCAGGGAAACCTACGCCAAGAGCAAATTCGTGATTGGCGAGTATTATTTCCGCCACCTGAAAAATGAGACAGCCGCATTGGTCCTCTACAACGAGACGATTACGGTGGCCCCCAACTCGGAGTCCGCGAAAAAGGCACAGGAACGCATCGACCATATCAAGGCGAGATCAGTCGGTCCTGTTATCGGATCCTGAGTCATGAAACTCCGTTCCGGATGTATCGGGACACACGGCGGACGTCCACCGCTCCTGCTATTGTCCGTCCTCGTTTTACTCGTTTGTCTGGCGCATGGCTGTGCCAGCTATCATCTGGGAAAAGTGGGACGAGATGTTCCTTTCCGGACCCTGCACATCGCTCCAGTGGTCGTCAATATACCCGTTCCCGATCTCCAAACCGAGCTCGAGAGAGCACTAAGGACTACCGTAATCCAATCCGGGGTTGCGGATCTCCAAGGGGATAAGCAACGCGCGGATGCCATTCTGGAGGTCCACATCGAATCCGAGAAACGGGATACGGTCGCTACACTCGCCGGCGATACCGGCGTAGCGGATGTGATGAGCCGGGAATGGCAAGTCCGCTACACCCTTACCGACCGGACGGGGCGAATCCTCATAGCCGACACCGCCCTACCAACCCTGAGCCTTGTCTTCCGCGAAGGGGGATTCGCAGAGTCCTATCGCCAGAAGATTCCCGCCATGGCGGACCAACTCGCAAACGACATTCTGGACACCGTTTGGGCGACCTGGTAACCTTTCACCTATGAATGCCAACCAACAGAGCGCAACGGCAACGCACGCTTTCCTGGCGGCAAGCACCCCGATTCTTGCGCCGTCTATTCTCGCGGGCAACCATGCGATGCTGGGCGAGAGCCTCCGCACCATTGAGTCTTCGGGAGTCTCCTGGGTCCATCTCGATATCATGGACGGGCATTTTGTGCCAAACCTCACCTTCGGACCCCAGACAGTTGCGGACCTTCGCAAACGCTCAAGCCTGTTCTTCGATGTCCATCTGATGCTCTCCAATCCACATCAGCACGCTCAGTCATTTGCGAAGGCCGGAGCCAACCTGATCAGTGTTCATTTGGAGCCCGATTACCCAATCCTTGACACGCTCGGCTCCATCCGGACATGGGGTTGCAAAAATGGGATTGTGATCAACCCGGACACTCCGGTTGAAGAGATTTTTCCTTTTGTTGAATACGTCGATATGGTCCTCCTGATGACGGTTCAACCCGGGTTTGGCGGCCAGAGCTTCCGCCAGGATGTACTCCCGAAAATCGAACGCATCCGACGCATGAGAGACCAGCTCAAACTGCCTTTCCGCATCGAAATCGACGGTGGCGTGGACCTCAAAACATGCATTGCCGCATGCAAAGCAGGGGCGGACACATTTGTAGCCGGTAGTGCATTTTTCAGAGCCGAAAAGCCGGAAGCGTGGGCCCGTGAGTTCATCACGACCGTTAGCACAAATCCTTGTTCCTGAGCATGAGTCAAGTCGCGGACCAACCCCCTCCCTTCACCGGCGCCACCGCGATTCACGCCCCGGCCAAAGTCAATCTCTTCCTAGCTGTAACTGGCGTTCGACCGGATGGATTTCACAACTTGGTATCACTGGTTGCTCCGCTCGGTTTTGGAGACACCCTCTGGATCGCGTTGGCCGATGCCGATCAGTTCTCGTGCAATCATCCCGCACTCGACACCGGTCCGTCCAACCTTGTCTCCAAAGCGCTCCGTCTCTACCGGGACCGTTCCGGGCACCGCCAGTGCCTTCGCATACACTTGGACAAGCGAATCCCGATGGGTTCGGGATTTGGAGGGGGCAGCAGCGATGCCGCCGCGATGCTCAAGGCCGTCAACAAACTGAACCCTCATCCACTCGACGCCAACACCCTTTCAGAAATCGCAGCTGAAACAGGATCCGATTGCCCCCTCTTTCTCCAATCCGGACCCGTCTGGATGGAAGGAAGGGGAGAGAGAATCCTTGAGGTCAGGGAATCCCTCCGCACCTCCATCAGCGGACAACCTGTGCTGATATTCCACCCCGGGTTTGAAGTTAGCACGGTTTGGGCCTACCAAATGCTGCGGGCATCCGCCCCCGGCTCCTATTCAAACCCGGAGCAGGCCACCCAATGCAAATCCTCAATCGAATCAACACCATCTCTCTGGCGCAAATCTGTTACGAATGACCTCTACCAGCCAGTCGCACGAAAGTTCCTCGCTATACCGGCGCTGCTTCAGGCACTCCAGAATTCCCACGGGTTAACCGGTTTTATGTCCGGCAGTGGCAGCGGGTGTTTCGCCCTCCCGGACTCCACTCACGATACCGATGCAATCCGTCAAACGGTTCTTGATGCTTGGGGACCCGGTGCATTCTTCGCTTCAACCATTTTTCTCTAACCGGCACAAAATTCCCATGGGGATTGGTTTCGACTTGGCATCTCAGCAGATTTCGCAATACTGTTGCGCTTTATTCCCTATAACCACATCCCATTTTCCCGTCGGATCATACCATGACTTTCCACTGGTTTTGAGTCTTTCCGAAGGTGGCACGTACGATCATTGCCGACTTGAGGACAGACGCGAACCCTAACTAACGATGCCGGACTCACCCAAAGAGGAAATCAGATTGAAGGGCGTTGCCGCTTCTCCCGGGATAGCTCAGGCACCCGCGTTTATTTTCCTGCGACGTGAATTCGATGTTCCCAAGTATTTGTTGGACCCATCAGCCGTTGATTCCGAGCTGGAACGTTTTTACGGCGCGATGGTCGAGACAAGACGGCAAATTCAGGAGATCCGGACGGACATTGCGAACAACCTCGGCGAGGATGAAGCCCGGATCTTTGATGCTCATCTCCTCGTTTTGGAGGATGTTGCACTCATCGAGGAGACCCAGAAAGAGCTCCGGGAAACCCGCTTCAATATCGAATACTGTTTTCACAAAGTCGCGCAGCGATACATCGCATTCTTCGACAACATCGACGACGAATACCTCAGGGAAAGGGTAAACGATATCCGTGATGTAACCCGGCGCATGCTCTTCAATCTCCTTGGGCACACTGACTACGGAATCTCCCGAATGTCCAGAATGGTCGCGGGGCGCATCCTGGTCACCAAAGACCTCAGCCCATCGGACGCTGCTGGGTTGGAAGCCGGCTCTCTCAAGGGAATCGCGACCGACTCCGGAGGGATGACCAGCCATACCGTCATCATGGCGCGATCCCTCAATGTGCCTGCAGTCGTTGGGCTCCACAAAGCATCGGAAGTAATCCAGGAAGGCGATACGCTCCTGATCGACGGTTATGAGGGCCTTGTCATTGTCAATCCCAGCGACGACACCCTCTACCAATACGGTGAGTTCAACCTCCGGAAAAAGAACTACCTCGAGCAGCTTCAGAAAGAGGCGGTTCTTCCATCCGTTACGCTCGATGGCAAGACCATCCCGCTTCTCGTCAACATCGAAGGAGTGAGAGACCTCGAGCACGTCACGTCCCTAACCATCGACGGAGTCGGGCTTTTCCGCACCGAAGGCGTCTTCCTTCGCGACAATCAGATCGTGTCGGAAGAAGCGCAATTTGACGAATACCGCCGGGTGGTGGATTCCCTGCAGCCCCGCATAACGACCTTCCGCACATTTGACCTTGGGGGCGACAAAATGCTGCCCAACGGATTGATCAGCCCGCGGGAAAAGAATCCGTTTATGGGACTCCGGGCCATCCGCTATTGCCTGCGCTTTCCAGATGCATTCCGGAATCAACTCCGGGCGGTTCTCCGCGCCAGCCATTTTGGGCCGACCAAGATGATGTATCCAATGATTTCCGGGGTTGGCGAGATCATTGAAGCCAACCGGATTCTGGATGAGGTCAAAGCCTCCCTCGATCAGGAAGGAATCCCCTACGATCGCGACATGCCGATCGGCAGCATGATCGAGATTCCAAGCGCGGCAGCTACCATCGACCTGATCGGTGAGCACTGTTCATTTGTCAGCATCGGAACCAACGACCTCATCCAATACCTTCTCGCAGTGGATCGGGTCAATGACATGATCTCCGACCTTTACGAGCCGTGTCACCCTGCGGTTTTGCGCACAATCGCGTACATCGTAGAGCAAGCCCACAAACGCGGAATCAAAGTCAGTGTCTGCGGTGAAATGGCGGGAGACCCCATTTACGCTCCCTTGCTCATCGGCCTCGGCGTGGATGAACTCAGCGTTGCTCCGTCCCTCGTTCCGACCATAAAATACCTCATCCGCCACATTTCCAGTGCCGAAGTGTCCAAACTGGCCCAGAAGGCACTGCGCATGAGCCATCCGGGAGATACCTTCCACATGCTTAAACAGTTCAAGATCGGTGTCTTCAAAAGCCTGATCGACGCCTGATTCCGTAGGATTGGCCACCACAACCCGTCATCCCTTGCGCACGTAAGGGCGTTTCCGATCGGGATACATCTCCCGGCAAAGAGCACACCGCATGCGGTCGCATCCCCGGGAAGCACACACCTCACGTCCATACATGATGATCTGAAGGTGGAGTTTGGCCCATATCTCAACGGGATAAAGGGCCTTTAAGTCGCGCTCAGTCTGTACCACACTCGATCCACTGCTCAAGCCCCACACCTCGGCAAGCCGATGGATATGGGTGTCGACGGGAAAAGCAGGCACACCAAAGGCCTGGACCATCACCACCGAGGCTGTTTTATGCCCGACCCCCGGAAGTGCCTCCAACGCTGCCATGTCAGCCGGGACCTGCCCACCGTGTTTGTCCATGAGCAGCACGGAAAGCGCCCGGATATGCTTCGCCTTCATGGGAGACAGTCCGCAGGGCCTCACGATCCGGTCGATTTCCTCCACACTCAGGCGCACCATGGATTCCGGATCCGGTGCGAGAGCAAAAAGCTCCGGAGTCACCGTATTCACGCGCTTGTCCGTGCACTGGGCCGACAACAACACTGCAACCAGCAGCGTGTAGGGATCCCGGTGGTGCAAAGGAATCGGAACCTCCGGAAAAAGTCGCTCAAGCGTAGCGGCAACATGTCTGGCGCGTTCAGATCGGGTCATGTTCGGGAAGATTCCTCATGATTTCCACAGGTCAAATCCGGGACCTCCTCCTTCAACACATCGATCTGCCAGGCGCAACCATCGGCGAGCGCCCAAACCTGATGCATGGCCTGCCCAAGGGTTGCGTTGGGATTCGATAACAACGCCCAGTCGGGATGCTTCCGGATGAACGCATCGAAAAGCTTCCGACTGCGCCCTTCGATAAGCAGGTTGCTAAAGTGCGCATGCTCACCCAGCCATTCAAGGATGGATCGCCTGCATTCACCCAGCCGGGACGCATCGAACTCCGGATCCCCCATCTTCACGCCCATCCATTCGGGATGCAGCTCGGACAGGGTTCCGAGTTCAACTAAACGAAACAGCAAACGCTCCAGAAAACCCTTGTAGTGCGCGAGAATCTCGAAAGCTGCTTCCGTCGCGCTTTCCGGAACCCGTTGGGTTTCGATTACCTCCGCCAGTTTCTCACTGAAGGGATACACTTGGACTTCCGGGAGGATATCAAGAGCTTCCGCCTCCGACGTGAAGGGAGCCCCATGAATCATAGCACCATGCGCGGAAAGGTTGTGAAAGCGGATCCGGGCGTAGTGGCTCACCAGATTCTCGAAGATGCGGTGATATGACTTCAGCTTCCATTCGACGGGAACCGGTTCACCGTCATTCCCCGGAATCCATTCGCACTGACCGAGATCGTAACAATTGATCCGATCATCAGAATAAAACGAATCGGCGGTGTGCGTTCGCCCGTCTCTTGACAACGCCAAATCCTGACCGACCAGAAAGACATGGGAGCAGCCGAACAGAGCAGCCAGATGCACTACGGTGGCCGAAATGGTTCCTTCGCCGACAACCGGAGGCTCGTCCGGCAGTTGAAGGTTGCGCCGCATCATCGCCAGCAGTTGGTTCGAGCTCGACAAGCCGACGGTCCGGCCGGGAAAACGCTTGGGAACATCCGGATACACAATGTAGGGGCAAAACAACACCGGCCCATCCGTGCTAACCCCTTCGTATCCGCGATCGGTGTCCTTTTTGGGATCGCCCGCAACCGTCAAATGCGGCCGGATACCCTGACCCACCACCGCACGATAGGCGGAATTGACGACGGCGATGATCGCCCGATCCTGGATCTGCCGCAGAAATTCAAAATGCCCGTCGAGGGAAGGCCCGGCGGCAACAAGGACAAGAGCCGATTCCGGAAACAGATGGGTGAAGCCTCCGGGATTCGAAGTCCAACCCATGGCGCGCAGATTCCGGACGGTGTTGCGAAAGGTCACATCACTGTTTCCGATGTCCGTCTTGATCTGCCGCCAACGGATTGTGAACTGACGCATCACCGAACCCAACAGGTTCTGATAGAGCGAAGGCGCACGTTCCGAAAGCGGGCTGAAAGGATGAACCGCAGACGAATCGACCCCAAACAGCTCCACGTTTAGCCGCATAATGATGTCGCGGTAGGTGAAAGGGGTGAGCAACACCAGGCGTGGATTCAGCAACAAATCATCGAGTCGGAATGATTTCAGCGCGACAAACAAGCTGTCGATATCATGCTCCAGCACAGCTACCCGGCTCGTCATGGGCAGATGGGCTAAAAGTGCCCGGAGGTGGGAGGCATTGCCGATCCCGGTCGTCACCATCAGGCTGAAAGGACGGGCTTCGCATCGGGCAACCCATCGATCCAGCAAACCCTTCGGGTCGAGCTGACCATATACCACGCTGAAGTTCCCCGCGCCTAAGCTATTCGGATCGGCATGGGAAACCAGATGAGACCTCAGTTCCCCGGTGATCTCCGGAAATCGGGAATCGAGCGCCTGCAGATTGGTATTGAGCATGGGGATTTCAGTCAGGGGCGCAAACCCGGCTTTTTGGCTCCTTGGTTTGCAAGTTCGGGGCGGACGACTACCCGTTCTGAATTGTAAGCCAATACCAAGAACCCCGGATACTCAAGCCGTATGAACACTCCAATGATCAATCGTCGGACCTTTCTTTCCCAAAGCGCATGCCTCGCCCTGCTCCCAGTGTTGGGCGGTGGACTGTCTGCTTCCGCGAAACCGCCTGCGACCGCTGCCGCCGCTTCCGTTTCAGCATTCCTTCTGCCTGACCTCGGCTACCCCTTTGATGCACTCGAACCCCACATCGATGCGGAAACCATGCAGATCCATCACGGCAAACACCACGCAGCCTACATCAAAGGGATCACACAGGCGCTTGAGAAGTCCGGGCTCCAGCCTCCCCCATCCATCCTCGAACTCTTTACCAAGCTTCCGGAGTATCCCGAATCCCTCCGCACCGCGATCCGCAACCACGGAGGCGGGCACTATAACCACAGCCTGTTTTGGGAATCCATGAGTCCCACCCCACAAGCCCTGAATCCCGAAGATCCGCTCGCCCTCGAAATCACTTCCACGTTCGGATCGGCGGAATTGTTTCGCGAGCGCTTTTCGGCGGCTGCCATGGGACGCTTTGGCAGTGGCTGGGCATGGTTGATCGCCACCCCCGATGGACTTACGGTCACCTCAACCCCCAATCAGGATAACCCTCTGATGAAGGGAGCCGTCGAAGCGGAAGGCATCCCACTCCTCGGAATCGACGTCTGGGAGCACGCCTACTACCTCAAATACCAGAACCGGAGGGCCGACTACATTCAAGCCTGGTGGAATACGGTTGACTGGTCTGTCGTAAGCGCCCGCCACGCGGCGGCTGTGGCATGAGCATTGTAAACAGAACGTGCCCGCCCCGACAGGATTCTCGAAAGAGGGCACTGCGACTATCGCATTTGGATCATCTATGACCCGCATGCGATTGTCAATTTGCGGACAACCATCAGAATCGCAACCGAAGACCACCCGTGTATAGGTGTCCCTTGTTTCCATCCTGATCAGAATAGGTGTAGGAAGCCACAATCCCAACACTCTCGCTCACCCAGATATTTGCCTCGGCGCTTCCCTTGTAGATCAGGTCATCGACGTGATCACTTTCGCTTTTGATAATGTGGCCACTCAGCCGAAAAGATAACACATCGGAGAATGGGATCTCGACTCCTGCAGTGCCACCATATAGAAATCCATCCTGATCCTGCATCGGCAAGTCGATCCACGAATACCCGCCCACTACTCCGACAAACGGCCGCACGCCACTGGCATCTTCGCCGATATACCAAATACCATCGGCCATCAGTATCCGCTCGCCCACTTCGAGATCGAGTAGTTCAAAGTCTTTATCGTCACCATCCATGTCGGCGTTCAGGAATGTAATCCTCAGGTCCACCTGCTCGGCCACCGGAAGATTCAGCTCCGCGCTCGCCGCCCAGCCATCGACATCTTCCATCTTACTAAACCCACCAAACGCACCGACAGTGCGTTGGCCCAATGTGGCAGCCTGAGAGACTGCGGTTGCGGAGATCAGTATCGCCACCCCCATCATTACCAACTTGTTACTTTTCATATTTTGATCGTTTTTTGTTCTATCGTTTCATGTGAATGGGAGGAAATATTCCGCCCCTTCACAAAATTGCCTTCTTCAGGGAATTGAGAGTCAGGCACAGCGAGGCACCCGGAAACCGTCCCCTCCTCGCACAAGCCCCAACGGAAGCATTTCCGGATCTAGAACGACACGGGTTTCGGATCTGGATGAAACCGCTGCCGCCACCCTGAACCGAGTATCGCCTCCATTGCAGGATCACGTCCTTCGTGTGTCGCTCTGAACATCACTGGCACTTTGTTGTCCGGCCAAAGTGTTTCCGGATCGCTTTTTATCATCTGGAAATACCGGGTCGAGTGAATGACTTGTGCTCCAGTTTCCGGGAGATCGTAACTGAGGATATCTCCAAAACAGTTCGGCTTCCCCCCGGTAGGCTCGCCCCAAAGTGTGGCTTTCGTCAATTGATCGAGTCCTATTGCAAGATCGGTTCCAGCCGAAAACGTTTCCCGCCCGATAAGCACCTGAAGAACCTCCGGACGGTTAATCCGTTTGTTCTTTTTCACATTCGCGAGCAGACTCTCACCCATTGCAGAGTTTCCGCCATTATTGTACCGCAAATCGATGATCACCTTTTCATATCGATTCTTTTTCAAAAGCGACAGGACCTTATCGAAGAATCCCTTAACATTCCACTCTCTCCCGGCGAAACGGTTGTAGGGAGACACATCATGCAAACACGCATTCCATTGAAGGTACAACACCTTGCCGTCCATCGAGATCTCATACCAATGAGGAAGGTCTTTTCTCTCCTCGCTCCAGACGGATTTCGGATCCACGAGAGAAATGGGAACAACACTACGACATTCTACGGATGACTTGCCCTGAACGTCCAAGCTATAGGACGACCCGGAAGCAGGGTCACTCACTCCTACAGCGACCCGTGACCCGTCTCCGATCCCAAGATACTCCAAAGCACTCAAATCCACGATCACAGTCGGACTTCGTGCGTTTCGCCATTGGTTATTCTCATGGGAGATCAAGCGCCCGACCCATTGTTCCAATTCAGCCATCGGGACATCACCAATTGAGTCGATCTTCATTCCCAGTAGAGCCTGCCACTCCTTTCCAAAGACTTCTGTGACAAACCAGCCTTCCTCAAAACGATAGATTGAAAAAGGAAGCCTCTTCGAATTTTGAGGATTCATGAACTCGACTTTCGTATGTGCATCCCGCACTCGGGCAACCTGTTCAATCAAGGCCCAACGCATATGGAGCTCATTCCGGAGTCCAAGCTGGTCCCGGATTTTCGAGAAACCCGAACTCCACTCCTCTCGATTGATGTGACGGAAAAAGTCAGGATGCTTGCCGGGTAAAAGCTGCTCTACCGCATTCAGATCATTCAACCAACCATCCATCCAAACCTTCTCATCCCGTTTTCCAGAGCATTGAATGCGCATATCAACGCATGAACGTCCATCAAGCCAATAGTGCGAGCCCTCCATCCTACCCTCTTCACCTCCAAGAATTCCCCATAGATTGATCCACTCGCTTCCGCGATCAAGATCAGGATGAACGAGAATGGCGCGGCATCCATCCCAAAGCCCACAAAACCCGAAATCGAAATGTTCCCTCAGATTTGGATTATACAGATCCGTGCACAGCACCAGCGATCCACGGGAGCTTTCAAAGGACGCATCCATGTCCAGACTTAGACTCTGATCAATACGTGTTTCATAGACGGACAGAGTTCCATTCCACGCATCATCGAAATGGAATTCCGTTTCGCTGGAGCACTCCCTTTCCAATTCGATCCATGGGTCCTTTCCAAACACATGGATCTGCCTTCGGACTCCATCTATGTTGAAAACACCACTGCCCAGTATTTCACCACCCCGACGATCCACCCAAATCATCGTGAACCCGTCCGTGCCCGGTTCTTCCCGGAGAAGAAAGGCCCGATTATTCGTAACCACAGTCCTGAAGCTCCACGATATTTCGTTGTTCAAACTGGAATTCCATTCAGTCCAAACCCAACCATCTTCGAGAATTCGTGCCCGCATCTCTCCAGGCTCACTGATCACACTCTCACCGTCTTCAGAAGCCCATTCCATATGGACCAAACCGCCTTCCAGAACCTCTCCCCACGATGAAGCAGAACTGGACAAAACCAAACCAACGACAATCAGTCGAAGGTATTGATATCCATTTCCCATGCGCTCAAATACATCACACAATAGGGATCTAACCCAACAAATACTCAGCCGATGATTTTTTGACATGAGAGTATTAGTGCATGATCCATGCCAACTCGAGACACCCAGGACCTCGACTACGCAAGAGTCCAAATGCTGCAGATCCGGCAGAACCATCACTGAATCGGAGCCAGCCCT
The DNA here is from genome assembly GCA_016933595.1 of Opitutales bacterium. Taxonomy (GTDB): domain Bacteria; phylum Verrucomicrobiota; class Verrucomicrobiia; order Opitutales; family JAFGAQ01; genus JAFGAQ01. Next base: position 17,006 of record JAFGAQ010000396.1, read on the forward strand.
GTCTCACTTGGAGCGGGTGTTCAGGATTGTTTTGACTGTGAAATCAAATCAAAGCAGTAATGAATTATGCATACCCCTCCAG
>JAFGAQ010000397.1 GCA_016933595.1 Opitutales bacterium
ATCCCGAGTGTTTTACGAAAGTTGACCTTACGAATTACCGATGGTAATGTTATGGCTTGACTGATGTTTTGATAAAAGTTTGACAATTAGAGCCCGAAAAGAACCATCCAGTGATCCCAAATCTTGACCGGAAAGGGTAACTTTTTGAGGCATGTTGATCTCCTCGTATTACATACTCAACCCCTGCACGCATGAGTGACGCTCACAGTCGTTAATGCAGTATTGTAAGATGAAAACAGGAATAGACCGATCCTTTTTTCAATGGGCCAGGATCTCAAATTGGGGGCAGATTATGGCCCGTCTGTATCTTTGTGGGAATGCTCGATCCGGAATTCGGGGAGGGATGAGGTATTCGCTCATGGTATGGATGTGTGTGCTCTGGTCTTGCATATCAACCCACGCTCAGGATCTGTCTCCCCGGATCGATGTGGTTCCGTCATTAAGCGTTGAGGTTGGAGAGGCAGTATTTTTCAGCGCAGAGGGGTCTACCTACCCAAATGCGAACCAGCTGGGACGGGCTCGTTATGAGTGGGATTTTGGAGACGGATACGTCATGAAGTTTGGTCAGCCCAAAACCAGCAGTGGAGACTCGGGGATGTCGGCGTTGCACTACTACATGCGGCCTGGGTCTTTCGAGGTGACCCTAACCCTATCGGTGTTTGATGCGGATGCCGGACTGGAAGACCCGAATGCGACTCCGATCGAGACCGCGCAAACAACTACCACAATCCGGGTATCGGGAGAGGCTCCTATGGCTGGCTTCGAGCTCCTGCATGCGCCATTTCACGCTCGAATCGCCCAGTTTGTTCGGGTCAGAATCCCTCCTTCGATTCGGGCTGATACTTCAGTCCGATTGGTGGTTTCTCTGGTCGGAAATATATACCCTGAGACCATCCTATTCAACAGGGATTCCCTTCAGGAAGAGGAACAGTTTCTTTTGGAGCAGCGCAATCTGCCTGCAGATTCCTATCGGCTTACCGCAGAATTGCGATCCTCAACCGGGATAATGCTGAGCCGGTGGACTGAGAAGTTTAGTAAACCCTACGCTGGAATCCCCCGGGTTGGTATCAATGAATGGAATGCATTTTGTATCGATGGCGAACCATTCTTTGCAGTGACCCCCTACATGCTCAATAAGGGGGATTTTGCACAATTTGAGGGGTCTATGAACACCAGCTGCGTCATCGGATACTACAACGAAACACCGAGCCATAACCACCAACCCGCCCAGTGGATCGACTACCTCAACGCCAGTCAACAAAGGGGTTGGATGGCCCAGGGTCCCGGGCGGGGAGATTATCGTGCGCCATATCCGTCCCGCAACAGCCGTTCTTCAAGAATAGTCGAGTTTGTGAATTCCGGCAGAAACCATCCCGCCTTGTTCCAGTGGGACTGGCTAGATGAGCCGAATCTAGGAGGGCGCTACAAGCAGGTTCCTCCTCCCGTGCTTGCCTCATGGACCTATGTCACCCAAAATAACGATCCTCAGCATCCGGTCTCCATCAATCTATATGGATATCCGTTTTTGCCTCACTACTCAGCTGCTGGAACATACTATGACTACATCAACAGTGCCGATGTCTTCGGGGGAAAGCGGGTATTCTACACGGATGCGCTCGTCATGGACATTTACCCGTTGGAATACCGGCGTCACGTGTCCTTGTTCAATAAGGATCGTGGAGTGATCGACCTGTGGGTTCAGTCAATAAATACATTCCGTGATCGCAACATGGACCTGGTCCCCGTTTCCGCATTTGTCGAAGTCTGTGATATCCGGGCCAACAGGAACACTCCAGGACCCACTCAAGAACAGGTTTTGATGGAAGCATGGCTGGCCGTCATCCACGGAGCGAAGGCCATGTATTGCTTCCCTCTCTTCGAGTATGACACGATTCGGTATGAGGCCATGCGTGAGTTCAAAATCGCCATGGATACCTACGCGGCCATCATCCTCGGACCGCCTCCATCCCAGACGGTGACAGACAATAGTAACGTCCGCAACAATCGGGTCGATACCCTGACGCGGGAGCATGCTGGCGATACCTATGTCTTTGCCGTACGGTTGACGGAGCCGGAACCCCTGCCCGATGAGATACACCCGACTGAGCCAGCGACGATTTCCACCACCTTCTTCGTGCCGGGTTCGCCGAATGGATCAGTTGATGTGCTGAATGCATCCGGACAGCAGGATCGAACCATTCCGCTCAGCAACGGCACCTTCACCGACACGTTCGCCCAGTGTGAATGGAGGGTTTATCTTATCCCGGGTTCTGGTGGTAACCAGCCGCCGGTTCTTGTTCCAATTGGACCAAAATCTGTTACAACCGGGAAAAAGCTCCAATTCGAGATCAACGCCGATGATGCTGATGAGGATACTTTGAACTATTCGGTATCAGGAGGATGAACCCAATTTGATGGGCCAAGCCTTACTCCAATATCCATACCCCAATGAAACTGATTCAACTGATCATCATTCTAAAGATTGTCGCTGCAACAGCGATGTTTCCCTTTCCGTCGCATTCCCAGCAACTGGGTACGGCGAATGAGATCAGCCAGTTTGGTATCACCTGGCATTTCGACAAACCCTATACCTTCGGCACTTATGCGAATGGGGACTTCTGGGTCGTGGGACCGGTTCGGATCATCGGAATCATGCCTGAGTTTGATGGAAGCAACAATGGGTGGGAGGTGAATCCGGTGGTTAATGGGCCCCAAGGATTTCAGGCTGGATGCTCCGGGGACGGATTCGAAGCTGCACTCGTGCCATCGCTACCCTATGTGGCCGATCCTTCGGATGGCATTCTTTCGATCATAAAAACAACTCCATCTGGCAACGCACGCCCGTGTATCAAGACTGCAGCCGTGCTGACTGTGGTTCCTTCTATTCCGGAGGGTGGGGGTGCCGGATTGTTTCGGCCCCCTTACGTCGGAACATACAAACCGCTCTATCGGGTGGCCGGTCTACGGACGGATCTTTTGCCCGGTTATGCTCCGGTTGATGACATGCCGACCTTGGAGAAGGTCAGGGAGGACTTCCGTAAGCTCAGAATCGACCACAAAACGGGGGTGTTGGGTCGATCCCTCCGCCCTCAGGATCACATGGACAACTATCAACCGGGAAATACCGGGATCCAGAATGCTGCGGTGCTCCGGTTCATGATGAATGATCCGGTGGCGGACAGGGTATCCGCGATGATACCTTTCATCCAGTTTGGGATCGACAAAATTCATATGGTGTATCTTGGGCAAACATGGCCAGATGGGGGAGGGCATCAACCAGGCCATCGGATTGTGATGGCGTTTGCGGCCGTTATGCTAGACCTGAATGATGCCAAGATGGTTCTTTCCGAAGCGAATGCTTTCCATGATTCCCGCTATTTTGTGGTTGGGGGAACCGGCATGAGCCTTTGGGGAACGGCTGATTATGCTTCCGAGCGGGGCTACTGGACTTACATTGAAACGCAATCTGGCAATCGCTCAATTAAAGACCCATATGGATGCATCGATGGAGGTAAACCCCCGAACGGTGCCTATCAACACATTTGCTCCCAATCCTACAAGGGCGAAATGCTCGCCACTCACTTGATGCCTGTGCTGAAGGAAGCGTGGAATCCAACTGCGTGGGCGGTTACATCCTCTTATGCGGATCGGTGGGTTCTCCACGGTTCGTGGACGTTGCCGGATCCAGCGGCTCCCTATGACGGGAATCCGGCGAACTACGGCATAACCTACGGTCCGGATCCGTCAAACCTTGGCTTGCCGATCCGGGGATCCGGCAGATTTCCGGATGCGCATGGGAAGTTCCGGGATGATGGTCAATACCGGAGCGCTTATGTGGCTTCCATGTGGGATGCTTACCGGACTTCTGCTGCGGGTGCCGCTTCGACTCCACCGTATGGAGCTGTGGTCGCTCCTCAACCGGATGCGACAGTGTCCAGTCCGGTCCGACTGGCCGCAACCGCCTTTGGTATCCATGGTGTTGAGTCGGTCCAGTTCCTTTTGGATGGTTCCCCGATTGGGGCACCGCTTACGTCACCTGATCCTGTTCCTCCGAGTGGATTCACCCCTCCATACTCAATGCAGTGGGACACTGCCCTTATTCCGCAAGGAGAGCACACCATTACGGTGCTGGTTGTGGACTCACGGGGCAATACCTTCACTTCCGCCCCACATTTCCTGACGGTCGCCCATCTGGGAAACCGTCCCCCGGTCCTTGGCCCAGTCGGAAGCAAGTCTACACCGGCAGGCGATGCGTTGGAGTTTCAGATCATCGCCACCGACCCGGATGAGGATCCGCTCACCTTATCGGCCACCGGCGGTTGATTATGCTCGTACTATTCTACATTCGACAACGATCTAAATGAAAAGGAGATTGCGGTTTATTCGCATATTGTGCCTGATGCTTGCTGGTCTGCTGGCAACTATGGAAGGGGCAGAATTTTATGTAAGGGCGGGAGCAACCGGCAACCATGATGGTTCGGATTGGAACAATGCCTGGACAACCATTCCAGAGTCATTGGAAAGAGGGGCAACGTGTTATGTTGCGGATGGAATCTACCCGGCAGTTGCATTGAGAAGCCCCGTGTCGGGAACTCAATTCATAACCATCCGAAAGGCGACCACGCAGGAACATGGAACGCAGGATGGGTGGGTTGACAGTTATGGAGATGGTCAGGCAGAGTTTCCGAAAATCGAGATCTGGAGCAGCTACTGGGAGATTGATGGTGCAAGGCGATTGAGCCCTACATCGGGTCATGGATTCCGTATTGTTGTGCCGGGTGATCAAGGCCCCAATGTGACCGAAACCGGGATTTCGGTAAGGGGAAGATTGGCAACTGATCGGATCGATGGAATCCGGGTTTCGTATGTTGAATTCACCTGTGGAATTGGCGACTTTCCGGAGGGGCGGCAATACAAGTTGAAGGCTGGCTACTATCATCCGTATGGAGGCGACAATACCTACATCGGCTACTGCTATTTCCATCACCTGATCGGTTCGATGCAGAAGACCGGAAAACAGAAAGGGATGCTCATCGAACACAATCACTACCAAGACAACAAAAGCTATCCGGACGGCTCACATGGAGATGCTGTTCAATTGTGGGGTATGAATGCGACCGAAGAGAGTACTCCCTGCGAGAACTGTGTGGTGCGCCACAACCACTTCAGGGATATTGATGGAACCGCTCCCGTCAGTTTTGCTTGGGGAAGCAGGAACATGCATGTATATGGAAATGTGTTGAGTTACTCGGAGGAGACGTTCGCAAGCTCGGGAGGTCTCATATATGTGTTCAAGGGCTACATTGGTCCGATTTATGCCTACAACAACACGATTATTGATGGGCGGTATCCCGCTGACAATGGACTCGCAGGCCATACCTCTTTGTATATCGCGGATTCGGCAATTCCGCAGACGACGGATTTGCATGCCTACAACAATATTTGGTTTCGCAGTCCACGCTCAGGATGCCGGGGATTTCAGCATCATGGGTACAACTTCTTCGGTCAGTCGGGCTTCTACGGACGGATTGAACCGGACTCATCGGACATTGTATCGCAGAATGATCCTTTCACCGATTCCTCTCGCTGGTGGAATCTGGAGTTGGCCGCTCCTCTGGGTCCGGGGAAAAACCTGAGCGAAGAAAGCTGGTGGGATCCCAGATATGATTCATCCGAGGACCCTTCCGGTAATATCCGTGGAGCGGATGGGGTGTGGGATATCGGTGCATACGAGTATGTTGCCCATGGTAATCGCCCGCCTGAGCTTTCCCCG